>CAYMJU010000033.1:0-70074 GCA_964390555.1 uncultured Acidimicrobiales bacterium
GTCCGCGCGAACGTGGCGGGATTCAGGGGGCCCCACACCCGCGATCGCGCCAAGAAGGGGGGGATGGGAGGGGTGGGGGGGGGGAGGGGTGGGGATCAGAGGCGGCCGGCTTCGGTGACTCGCCGAAGGAACTCGCGGGTCTCGGGACGCTGCGGCGAGCCGAAGAGGTCGGCGGGTGGCGCGCACTCGAGGATCCGACCTTGGTGCAGGTAGGCGACCCGGTGGGCGACGTCGCGGGCGAACCCCATCTCGTGGGTAGCGAGGACCATGGTGACGCCCTGGCTGGCGAGATCGCGGAGCACGGCGAGGACCTCGGCCACGAGCACCGGATCGAGTGCCGAGGTCACCTCGTCGAGCAACAGGAGGTCGGGATCGGTCATCAAGGCCCGGACGATGGCCACCCGCTGCTGCTGACCGCCCGAGAGCCGGTCGGGGTATTCGCGCGACCGGTCGGCCAACTCGAATCGATCGAGGAGCTCCATCGCCTTGGCCCGAGCCTGATCACGGGGGACCTTGTGCGCCCGGACGGGACCCAAGGTGACGTTGTCGATCACCCGCATATGGGGGAACAGGTTCAGTCCCTGGAACACGATCGCCACTCGGCGGCGCACGTCGTTGGGATCGACACCGCGGCGCGACACCTCGTCACCGTCGAGAAGGATGCGTCCGGCGTCGATGCGCTCGAGCAGGTTCACGCAACGCAACAGCGTCGACTTGCCGCAACCGCTCCGGCCGATCAGGCACACGACCTCGTGCGCGGCGACGGTCAGATCGATCCCGTCGAGAACGACCTTGCGACCGAACGACTTGTGGACTCCTTCGAGTACCAGGCGTGGCGGTGCGCTCATGCCAGCGTGAAGCTTCGGCGGGCCCGGTCGCGGGCGGTGTACCAATCGGCGAGCCGCGCGAGGGGCACGCTGATGAGCAGGAAGAGCACCGCGGCCGCCACGTAGGACGTGTAGTTGAAGGTTCGCGACGTGTAGATCTGGGCCTCGCGGACCGCTTCGCGCACGCCGACGATGCTGACGAGGGCCACATCCTTCTGGAGGCTGACGAGCCCGTTCATCAGCGCCGGGACCACGTTGCGTACCGCTTGGGGCAAGATGGCGAAGCGCAAGGCCTGCCACTGCGTGAGCCCCAGGGACCGCGCGGCGGCTCGCTGGCTCTCGTGCACCGACTCGATTCCGGATCGGTACACCTCGGCCGTGTAGGCCGAGTACGACAGGACCAACGCCGTGACCCCCCAGAACAGGGCGCCGTTCGGTACGCCGGAGATGTCGAGCGACGGAATCCCGAAGCCGAACAGGATGATCACCAGGATCACCGGAACGCCGCGGAACAAGTCGATGAACACGATCGACAGCAACCGGATCGGGAAGAACGCCGGGCCGCGGAGACTGCGGGCTACCGCTATCGCCAACGACACCACGAGGATCACGACCTCGGCGACGGCGAACATCTTGAGGTCGAGCCAGAAGTGGTCGACGAGGTCGGGCCACACCTCGACGAAGTCGTCGCGGTTGAAGAACTGGCGCTTCACCCTCGGCCAGTTCTCGCTCCGGCTGATCAACCAACCGGCGAACCCGAAGAACGCGACGGTGCTGAACGCGGCGAGCAGGGCGCCATTGGCGCCCTGCTCGCGAAAGTCGTGTCGAGAGAACCGCCGGGGCGGCACCGGGATCTACCCAGCCGTGAGCGTCGGGATGGCACCATCGCCCGCGAGCCACTGCTCTTCGAGGGCCGCGACCGTGCCGGCATCGATCAACGCCTGGAGCGCCTCGTTCACGCACGGCACGAGTGGGCTGCCATCCTCGAACAACATGCCGAGCTGCTCGGGCTCACTGTCGGTGCGGGGAAGGACGCCGACGATCGAGGCTTCGGGAACCTCGACGGCGGTGAGGAAGTACGCCGTCGGTAGGTCGACGACGATGCCTTCGATCTGGCCGGCCTTGAACGCGGCGACGGCCAGCGAGTTGTCGTCGTACACCGCGGCCTCGTTGTCGGGCTGGATGATCGTCTCGATGTAGTCGAGGCTGGTCGTGCCGATGGCCGCGCCGAGGAGCGTGGTCTGGAGCTCGGCGACCGACGTGGCGGCGGCGGGCGCCGAGTCGGCGAGGGCGATCAGCGCCTGCTCGACGTCGTAGTAGCCGATCGAGAAGTCGACGACCTCGTCTCGCTCAGCGGTGATCGAGAATTGCTGGATGTTGAAGTCGTAGGGCTTGTCGCCAGGGGCGATGGATTCGTCGAATCCGGTGCGGGCCCAGGCGACCTGATCGGCGGTGAAGCCCATCTGCTCGGCGAGCGCAGCAACGAGGGCGCCCTCGAAGCCCTGGCCGGCGACAGGGTCGGGATCCCCGTCCTCCATCCACGGCGGGAACACGGACTCGCCGGTGGCGACGGTCAGCGTGCCGGGCGTGTTGAGAGCGAGATCCCCGACGGCACACGATGCCGGTGCGGCTCCGTCACCACCGGTGTCCGCGGTGTCGTCGTCATCGTCGCCACAGGCGCTGGCCACTAGGGCCAGTCCGAGAAGCAGGGCCAACACGTAGCGGGCTCGGTGCTGGGGCAGCGGGGGTCGGTTCACGAAGTTCCTCCTGGTCTGCGCGCCGACCACGGGCCGGCGTCGAGGGAGTCTATTCGCGGCTCGCGCCCGAGCCGTGTCGCACCAGCTCGGCCTCCTCGTAGTCGAGCACGGCGACGAAGCCGAGGTCGTCGTAGAGCCGCCGCGTGCCAGCCGCCGCTCGGGCGACGTTGAGACCGATCGTGTCGACTTCGCGCATGAGTGATCGAACGACGGCGGACGTCGTTCGGCGGGCCAGGCCGCGCCGGCGATGGTCGGGGTGAGTGACGACGTTGCCGATGGCCGCCACGCCGAAGCGCGGCGACACGACGTGGGTGCCGGCGGCGCCGACGAGCTCACGGCCGAGCCAAACGCCCCGGTAGTGTCCGGCGTCGAGCAGGTCCGGCACGAAGAACCGTCCCTCGCGCGAGTCTGTCGCGAACAACCGTTCGAGCTCCGGGAGATCGTCGGCGTCGAGGGGCACGACTCCGTCGTCGTCGGGTTCGAGCGCCATCAGATCGGCCAGCACCATCTTGACGTCGGCGGTTCTCCAGACGGCACCGCGCAACGGGCGGAGGCGATCGGTCAATCCCGTAGGACCGTTGACGACGTAGCGGTCGGGCAGCCACTCGTCGAGCTCGGCGAGAAGAGCGAGCGTCGCGTCAGGAGCGATCGCGTTCACCGCATAGACGATCGGTGTAGAGGAGGGAAGTTCCAGCAAGCCGACGGCGGCGTCGCCCCGGCGCCACCACGTCGACATCGACCAGTTCGGCTCGTCGAGATCGGCGAGACCGTACGGATGCACGCCCTGGTGGCGGGAGAACAGCTCCACGACACGGTCGGGCGACGCCTCGGGCTCGATCATCACGAGCATTCAACCGGGTGGCGGGCCCGAACCGTAGGCTCGTGTGGTGGCGTCGAAGCTCGAACGGCTGCTCAATCTGGTCGCCGCGTTGCTCGACACCGAGCGCCCACTGGCGGCCGAGGAGATCCGGGTCCGCATAGACGGCTACGCCGACTCGCAGGCGTCATTCCGGCGGGCGTTCGAGCGGGACAAGGACGACCTACGGGCCATGGGCATCCCGATCGTGATCGAGGCCATCCCGGGCACGAACCCCCCGGCCGACGGCTACCGCATCCATCGCCGCGACTACGCGAGCCGCTCCTCCGCGCTCGAGCCCGACGAGCTGGCCGCGCTTCACCTGGCCGCGTCGCTGGTGGAGATCGAGGGGCTCGACGACGAGGCGTTCTGGAAGCTCGGCGGCGTCGCCGACGAGCCGGAGATCGACGGGCCCCGGTTCTCGCTCCCGACCGACCCGAACCTGGCCGATCTGTTCTCGGCCGCCCGCGAGCGAACGTGGGTCGGTTTCCGCTACCGCAGTGAGCCGCGCCACGTGCTCCCGCGCCGACTCACGTTCACCAACGGACATTGGTACCTGAGCGCATGGGACGCCGTCCGGCGGGATCACCGTTCCTTCCGCGTCGACCGCATCGACGGTGACGTGTCAGCCGCGGCGGCCGGACCCGATCCAACGGCTGATCCACCCCGCGAGCTTCGCCTGAAGCCGTGGGAGCTCGGCGACGAGGACGACACGCCGGTCCGGGTCCTGATCGACGCCGACCAGGCCGCCTGGGCCCGGCACGAGGTCGGACCGACAGCATCGGTCAGCGAACGTCACGACGGCTCGATCGAAGTCGAGCTGGCCGTGCGCAACCGCGCCGGGCTGTGTTCGTTCGTCCTGTCCTACCTCGACCACGCCGAGGTCCTCGGACCGCCCGATGTCCGCTCGGAGGTAGTCGCCTGGGTCGAGGGCCTTCTCGCCCGACGTCGGGCGGGAGATACGCAATGAGCAGGTTGTCGGCGACCGAGCGCCTGTCGAGACTGCTGTCGATAATCCCGTGGGTCGCCGCCCAGGAGTCGGCGTCGATCGACGAGATCGGTACTCGGTTCGACTACCCACGCGCCGAGTTGTTGCGGGACCTCGACGAGGTCGTCTTCATGGTCGGGGTCTACCCGTTCACCCCCGACATGTTGATCGAGGTCGACGTGACCGACGATCAGGTGGCCATCCGCTACGCCGACTGGTTCTCCCAGCCGATGCAGCTCAGCCCCGAGCAACGGGTGGCCCTGGTTGTCGCCGGGTCGGCGTTGTTGGCCCGAGTCCGCGACGACCGCGAGGCCGGCCCGCTGCTGCGCGCCCTGGCCAAGCTCGAGCTGGCGAACCCCGGAGAGGCGACCGTCGATGTGCGGCTGGCATCGGGACTCGACGAGACCATTGCTATTTTGCAGCAGGCCATCGAGGAGCGGAGGGCGGCCGAGATCGACTACTACTCGCTCGGGCGCGACGAACGGGTGGACCGGGTAGTGGAGCCGTGGAAGCTCTTCAGTGCCGATGGACACTGGTATCTCGCCGCGTGGTGCCATATGGCCGCCGCCGAGCGCACCTTCAGGGTGGATCGCGTCCGCGCCGTCGAGCTGCTCGATATGCGACGTTCGCCGGGAGGCAGCGGGGCCGGCGACGACGCTCCCGATGTCGTCGCCAGCATCACCGATCCACTGAGACCGAGGGTGGTGCTAGACGTGGCACCCGACATCTCGTGGGTGGCCGGCGCGTACCCGTTCGATTCTGTCGAGCGCCGCGACGACGGCCGCCTGAGGGTGACGATGCCGGTGGCCAGCTGGGCGTGGCTCGATCGCCTGCTCTTGCGTCTCGGCGCCAAAGCCGAGGTCGTGGCGACGCCCGATGGATACGACAGTACGGGCATGGAGCGCCTGGCACGCCGAATTCTTGACCGGTACGGTGTCGATTACGTCGGGTGAGGGCTAGGGTCGAGCCCCAGTGGCGCCGAGCAACCAGGGCCCAGGTGGGACTTCCCCCGACGATCCCGCCTGGGTCGACCAGATTCTTCAGCGCGCCCGTCACGCGGCGTCGGGGCCGGATCCGGCCCCGCGATCGCCGCTGCCCGCGGCCCCACGCGCGCCCGAGGCTCCGAGCGCAGCGCCTGTGCGTCGTCGCCCGTCGGCGGTCGGTCGGCCCGCGCCGGGTCCCGAGGGTCAGCCCCCAACGCGGCCCGGTTCATCTGCGCCGCGGGCACCGGTAGCCGGTCCACCGGCCGCGCTCCCGCCCGGCACCGGTCCACCGCGCGAGCGGCCACCCCTGTCGACGGCGGGGCCCCAAGGCGCTCGTGCTTCGGAGCGTGGCGGCGTGGACGGCCGGCCGCCTGGGTCTACCAACGGAGCTGAGCGGCGCCGGCCGGCTCCGCACCCGGAGCGACCACTCGACGAGTGGTCTCGTCCGGCCCGCACCGCGGTTGTAGATCGTTCGGTTGGTCCGCCCGCAGGTGATAACGACGACGGCGACGGCAACGAGGACGAGAAGACCACCGGCGATGTGCTTCGCGCCGTTGTCGAGTGGGTGGCGGTGATCGTTGGCGCCTTCGTCGTTGCTCTGCTGATCAAGGCTTACCTGTTCCAGCCGTTCTTCATCCCCTCGGGTTCGATGGAACCGACGCTTCAGATCGACGACCGGGTGCTGGTCAACAAGCTCAGCTACGACCTCCACGAGGTGAACCGCGGCGACATCATCGTGTTCGAGCGCCCCGAGAACCTCGACGAAGGTGAGATCCACGACCTGATCAAGCGGGTCATCGGGTTGGCCAATGACACCCTCGAGAGCACCGCTGACGGCCGGGTGCTCATCAACGGTCACCTACTCGAGGAGCCGTACCTCACCAGCAACGTGCTCACGACCGGGATCGGGCACTTACCCGGATGCATCAACCCGCCCGAGGAGACGACCAAGTGCACCGTCCCACCGGGCCACGTGTTCGTTCTCGGGGACAATCGCAACAACTCTACGGACAGTCGCGTGTTCGGGCCGATCTCCGAGGACCTGATCGTGGGTAGGGCGTTCCTGCGGGTGTGGCCGATCACGACCATCGAGTTCCTCTGACGTCACCGAGCGGCGCGGGTACTCAGCCGTACACCTGGCCCAGGGCATCGCTCATCCGGTCGGGGTGATCCGAGTAGACGGCGTCGATGCCCATGTCGAGCGCCTCTATCAGCTGCCGTTCGAACTGGGCGTCCCACGCGAACGCCCGCCGGTCGAATCGATGGCACATGGTGACGTGCCCCCCCGACCAGTCCTCGACCGGCATGTTGAGGGCGTCGATGCCGCCAGCAGCCAGATCGGCCGCGTGGCGCTCGAGGCCCCGGGTCAGGCGGGCGTAACGGGTCGAGTGCACGAGGTGGGCGCCCGCGGTCGAGTCGCGCCACCTGAGCAGCAGGTCGAGATCGGGGTGGCAGATCCAGGTGCGGTCGACGGCGCGGTGGAGGTTGGCCGATTCCAGGACGAACGGGAGAGCGTCGGGTTCTTTGAGGTCGAGCGAGACGTGGACACCGGGTGGGCACAAGTCGAAGAGCTCGTCGACGGTGGGAACCTCGGCCGGTAGCTCATCGCGGCAGATCTGCCCGATCATCCGGCGGCGCATCCGGCCGCCGACGACACCGTTGTGATCGAGGACCGCAACCCGGTCCGCGGTGAGCCACACGTCTGATTCGAGGCCAGTGGCGCCCAGGCGAAGCGCGAGCCGGAAGGCCTCGGTCGTGTTCTCCGGCGCGTGGGCGCGGGCACCCCTGTGGGCGAACAGGATGGGTGGTGCACCGAGCGGCTTCAGTCGAGGTGACACGGGATCATCGTGCCTTGTCGTAGTGGGTCACGCCATCACGAACCCGCGCGCCCAGCGAAATCGGCACGGTTGCGCGCGCAACGTGGTCATGGCGGGGTCGAATTGCCCAATCGGTGAGTTGAAATTGATCCATGAGACCCCTCCAGCTTTTCGCCATCTGGTCCGATCACTCAGTCACGGGCAAAGCCAGAACATCGACGTGAGTAGGGGCCTTCAGCACCATGGCGACAATACGAGCGAGCTGCCAAACCTGCGGGGACGTCGAGCTGACCACACGCGACGTGCGGGTTCGGGTCTGTCTCGATGACAACCGAGGTGAGTACGCGTTCCGGTGCCCCGCGTGCCGGATGACCGTCGTGAAGGCGGCCGAGCCTCGGACGGTCGACCTGCTGGTGGCGTCGGGCGTGCTCCTCGACACGTGGAGCTTGCCGGCCGAGCTCCGCGAGCGTCCGACGGGCAACCCGATCACCCACGACGACATCTTGGACTTCCATCGGATCCTCAACGACGAGTCGCAGTTCGCCGACGCCCTCAACCGTCTCTGACACGGCACGTTCGTGCCCGCCGGACATGGTCCGGCCGATCGCAACAGGTTCAGGGGGCGGCTACCATCAGCGCCGTGTGGTGGTGGCTGGCTCCGGGGGCGGCGATCCTGCTGTCGGTCGTGGTGCTGGCCACGTGGCTCACGCGGGTGGCCGAAGAGTCAGAGCGCCTGCGAGATTCGTTCGCTCGGCTGGGCCGCGTCGTCGTCGCGGCTGACGAGGTGAGACGAGACGCTCGTCGGCTCCGCCCTCCGGGCACGCCCACCCACCGGTAGACTCGTCCCAATGGGCAACATCGGTGGTGGCGAGCTCATCCTTGTGCTGCTCGTGGCCCTTGTCGTGCTCGGGCCTCAACGCCTCCCCGGCGCCATGAGGGAAGTCGGCAAGGTCGTAGGTGAGCTGCGACGGGTCTCGCAGGGATTCAAGGCCGAGCTCGATTCGGCGGCCCGGATGGGCGACGACGACGAGGTCGAGCGCAAAGCGCGCCAGAAGGGCCGAGCGAGCACCGCGGCTCCCGCGGCGGCGATCGCAGCCGTTCCCACGCCCGCCCCTGACTCGTCGGCGCCTGCCGAGACAGATGGCGACGACATCCCGGCGAACGACGACCCGGCGAACGACGATCCGGCTTCGACCGCGGACGCGATCGAGCCCTCGACCGCGTCGCTGACACCTAGCGAACCCGTGGCCGACCTCGGCGATCCCGCGCCAACGAGCTGAGCATGGCTGCCCCGGCCGCGGCGCCCGTCGAAGCCGGGCGCATGACTCTTGTCGAGCACTTGACCGAGCTACGTCGGCGCATTGTCACCAGCGTGATAGCGATCGCCGCCGGCGGGGTGGTGTGCTGGATCTTCTACCCCGACATCCTCGACTTCCTTGTCAGGCCGTACTGCGAGTCGCTTCCGGAGCGAGCTCGCCGGGCGTCGGGCGCCCTCAGCGGTGGGAGCGACGACTGCGCTCTGTTGCAGACCGAGCCGCTCGCCGGATTCTCGTTGCGCATGACCGTCGCCGGGTACGGGGGGCTGGTCATCGCCATCCCGGTGGTGCTCTGGCAGGTTTGGCGGTTCATCACACCCGGTCTGTACGCCCACGAGAAGAAGTGGGCGATCCCGTTCGTCTTGTCGGGCGTGGCCTTGTTCACCCTCGGCGGCGGCCTGGCGTTCTGGACGTTGCCGAAAGCGCTCGAATTCCTGATCGACATCGGCGGCCCTGACCTGGTCACGGTGTTCGCGCCGAACGCATACCTGAGCTTCGTGATCAAGATGATCGTCGGGTTCGGGCTCGGTTTCGAGCTGCCGCTGATCCTGGTGTTCCTCCAGCTCATCGGGGTACTGTCCAACGGCACCCTTCGGCGCGGCCGGCGCTATGCCATGGTCGGCATCGTGGCCGTCGGCGCCGTGCTGACACCGAGTGGCGATCCGTTCACGTTGATGGCCCTGTCGATACCGTTGTATGTGCTGTACGAAATCTCGATCCTGATCGGTTGGTGGACCCGAGCGCGAGGTTCGCGCGGCGCAGAGTGAGCGCGCCGGCGGCGGTCGTTCCCGACCGCTTTCAGATCGAAGCGATCGAGGCGCTCGATCAGGGTCACTCCGTACTCGTCGCGGCCCCGACCGGCTCGGGCAAGACCATGGTTGCCGAGCACGCCATCGCCCGGGCGATCTGCCGCGGCGGTAAGGCGTTCTACACCGCACCCATCAAGGCGCTGTCGAACCAGAAGTTCAGGAACTTCCGCGAGATGTACGGCCCGGATCGGGTCGGCCTGCTCACCGGAGATCACAGCATCAACGGTGATGCCCCTCTGGTGGTCATGACCACCGAAGTGCTGCGCAACATGCTGTACGGCGGGAGCCCCGCGCTGGTGGGGTTGGACTGCGTGATCCTCGACGAGGTGCATTACCTCGAGGATCGCTACCGCGGCCCGGTGTGGGAAGAGGTGATCCTGAATCTTCCGCCCGCTGTCAGCCTCGTCTGCCTGTCGGCCACCGTGTCCAATAGCGACGAGCTGGGCGAGTGGTTGGAATCGGTTCGGGGCTCGTTTCGCCGTGTCGTGGAGACCGAGCGGCCGGTCGAGTTGACGAATTTCCTGCTCGTCGGGGACCGCGACTCCGACCGCCGTCACCTGGTTCCGGTCGTCGTCGATGGTCGTCCCAATCGAGACGGCTCCCGGTTTGACGCCGCCGGTCCGGTGTTGCGCCGCCGTGGGCGGGCCCGACCCGATGGCCGTGGCGGCGACGATCGCGATCGGCGGCACGTGCCCTGGCAGACGCCCCGGCGCCTCGAGGTGCTCGACGAGCTGGAACGGCGATCGTTGCTCCCGGCGATCGTGTTCGTCTTCAGCCGAGCCGGCTGCGACGACGCCGCCCGGGCCTGTCACCGCTCGGGCGTCCGGTTCACCGAGGAGGGCGAGCGGGCGCGCATCGAGGCCATCATCGCCGACGCCACCCGTGGGGTGGCCGCCGCGGACCTCGACGTGCTCGGATTCGACGAGTGGGCGTCGATCTTGTCGTCGGGTATCGCGTCGCACCACGCCGGCCTGGTGCCGCCATTCAAGGACGCCGTCGAGCGGGCGTTCACCGCAGGGCTGGTGAAGGTCGTCTTCGCCACCGAGACCCTCGCGCTCGGCATCAACATGCCGGCGCGATCGGTGGTGATCGAGCGGTTGACGAAGTTCACCGGGGAGCGCCACGAGTTCCTCACGCCGGGCCAGTACACGCAACTCACCGGGCGGGCCGGCCGGCGGGGCCTCGACGCCCAGGGAACCGCGGTCGTGTTGTGGTCACCGTTCGTGTCGTTCGGCCAACTCGCCGCGTTGGTGTCGAGCTCGCGGTTCGAGCTGCGGTCGGCGTTCCGGCCCACCTACAACATGGCCGCCAACCTCGTCGTCCGCCACGACCGCGCCGCCGCCATCGATCTGCTCGGACGGTCCTTCGCCCAGTTCCAGAGCGACCGCGGCATCGGCCTCACCCACGTGAGGCTCGATCGCGCCCGTCGCGATCTTGCCTCCATGAGGCAACAGCTCCAAGGCGCTGAACGCGGCGTGGTCCCGCTCGGGGAACCGGACCGTGCTGACGCCGAGGAGATCGCGGCCATCGCCGGGTCGTTGCGGCCAGGCGACGTGATCGTCATCGCCCACAGCCGCTTTGCGGTCCTCGGCGTGTCGCGCCGGCGGGGCGGTCGCACGCTGCTCCGCCTCGTGGACACTTCAGGATCGGTTCACGGGATCGAGGCGAGCGAGCTCGAGCAGTTGACCGAAGCGCGAGGTCGGGTGGAGCTCCCCACGCCCTTCGCGCCGCACAGTGCCTCTTTCGCCAGCGAGGTGGCGCGCCGCACCCGCAAGGCTCGCTTGCGACCAGCGGCGCCCGGCGCTCGGGCGCGCAGTCGCACCGCGACCGTCCCGAGCGATCCGCGACGACGAGTCGATGCGGCCGTAGCGGCGGTCGAGCGACTGGAGCGGCGGGTGCAGAGCGAAGCCGGCTCGCTCGTCGCCCGGTTCGACACCGTTCTAGACCTGCTCGCTACGTGGGGTCACGTTCGGGCGTGGTCGTTGACCCCGCGCGGCGATGTGCTGCGACGCGTGTATCACGAGAGCGATCTGCTCATCGCCGATGCGGTCGTCGATGGTCTGCTCGACGGCCTCGCGGCCCCCGAGCTGGCCGGTGTCGCCTCGCTACTCACCTACGAGCACCGCAGCTCCGACCCGGCGCCGCCGCCCTGGTACGCCAGCCGGGCCATGCGCGGAGCCGCAGAAGCGTTGATCGGTCGCGGGCTTCGGCTCCAGGCCGACGAGTCTGCTCGGGGTCTGCCCCTGACCCGCCTTCCCGACCCAACCTTCGCCGGACACGCGCACGCCTGGGCCGCGGGCGCCGGGCTCGGCGACGTGACCGACGAGGTGGTCCGCGCCGGCGACTTCGTCCGCAACGTCCGCCAGCTCGTCGACCTCCTCGAACAGGTCGCCGACGTCAGCCCGGTCGCCGCCACGCAGGCGACAGCCCGCGAGGCCGTCGAACGCCTCGACAGGGGAGTGGTCGCGGCGGCTCGAGCCCTGCCCGACAACCATGACGACACTGCGCTATGAGCGAAGCGCAGCGAGCGAGTGCAGCCGAGGGAGCGCAGCTCCCCGGATGCCGATGGGGTCTGGGGGCGCGTAGCCCCCAGCGACAACTTTGATGGGCATCGAGCGGGGCCGGGACTGGGGATGGCCCGGGACGCTGCCCGAAGGGGCCGCCGTGCTGAGTTCGGACCTCGAGTTGCACGTCGCAGTGCAACGGGTCCTCGAATGCGACGCCCCGCTGGTCGTGGGCTTGCTCGGCGGCTCGTTGTGGCGCACATTGGGCGGCGGTACCGACGTTGCTCGGTGGCGATGTGGTCCGGCAACCGTGTTACCCGTTGATCTGGTCCGGGCTCGAATCGACGATCGCGACGTGGTCGCCGCCGCCCACCTGGTGGCCCGTCG
Organism: uncultured Acidimicrobiales bacterium; assembly: GCA_964390555.1. Classification (GTDB taxonomy): domain Bacteria; phylum Actinomycetota; class Acidimicrobiia; order Acidimicrobiales; family SHLQ01; genus CAVTWS01. The sequence continues at coordinate 12,245 of CAYMJU010000033.1, forward strand.
TCGCACCTGGCTCGGACCGGTGCTCGGGATCATGAACGCCGCCCATCTGGGTTCGTGGAACCCGGCCCCGCGGGCCCACCCGGGCGACGGTCGGGTCGACGTGATCGAGGCTCGACTCCCGGTCGGCGACGTTTGGGCCGCTCGCCGGCGACTGCCGGCTGGATCGCATGTGCCGCACCCCGCCATCAGCGTGCGCCAGGCGGAGGAAGCAACATTCACCCTCGGGCGGCGCTGCCGCGTGTGGGTTGACGGTTGGTCCTTCGGGCCCGCGACGGAGCTGACCGTGGAGGTGCTTCCCGGGGCCCTGCACGTCGTCGTGTGACGGTGTGTCCGCCCAACTACGATTCGTCGATGACAGCTGATGATGTCGATGCGCTGCGCGCCCGAGTGTTGGCCGACATCAACCGCCGGGCCGGCCGGCTCGTCGAAGTCTCCCGCACCATCCACGCCCAACCCGAGCTGGCGTTCGCCGAGCACCGAGCCCATGACCTGCTGGCCGGAGAGCTCGAGGCGGCGGGATTGACGGTCGAGCGCCGTGCGTTCGGTCTGGAGACGGCGTTCCAGGCTCGGGCGGGGACGTCAGGGCCAACGGTTGCCGTGTGCCTCGAGTACGACGCCCTGCCGGGGCTCGGGCATGGGTGTGGGCACAACATCATCGCCGCGGCCGGACTCGGCGCGGCGATCGCTGTGGCCGCGGTCGCTGACGAGGCTGGTGGGCGGGTTGTCGCCCTCGGCACCCCGGCCGAGGAGGGCGGTGGTGGCAAGGTGATCATGCTCGACCGCGGAGCTTTCGATGGCATCGACGCGGCGATGATGATCCATCCGGCGGACCGCGATCTCACCAGGATCGACAGCATCGCCGTCGCCCCGCTCATCGTCACCTACCACGGCCGTGCTGCCCACGCCGCGGCGGCCCCTCACCTGGGGCGCAACGCCCTCGACGCCGCCGTCCTCGGGTACATGAACGTCGCGGCGCTACGCCAGCACATCTTGCCCACCGAGAGGATACACGGCGTGTTCACCGAGGCAGGGGACAAGGCGAACATCGTCCCGGCCCGCGCTGAGGCCGAGTGGTTCGTGCGTTCGCCCACCCTCGAGAGCCTCGAACCGTTGAAGGCGCGAGTAGTGGCGTGCCTACGGGCAGGCGCCGACGCCGCCGGGTGCGACATCGAGATCGTGTGGTCCGAGACCCCATATGCCCATGTCGCTGACGACGCCGGCCTGCTCGAGCTGTACTGCCGCAACGCCGCACTCCTCGGCCGGGTGGTCGAGATACCGGGTCCCGACACCAAGGTGTCGGGCTCCACCGACATGGGCAATGTGTCCCAGCTCGTGCCCTCGATCCACCCGATGGTGCAGGCGGCGCCACCAGGAACCGCCATCCACACCTCCGACTTCGCCGTCCACGCCGCCGGCCCGATGGGCGACGCGGCCGTGCTCGACGGCGCACGCGCCATGGCGCTCACGATCATCGACATCTGGGCTGCCAGAGCCGGCGACCTCTCAAACGTTTGATCGCAGGCGCTCGGCGGCGCTGCGGGGTCACCCGACTCGCGTACCCGAGCGCTGGCTTTCTCGGGGGCTGCGCCCCCGACGGCGCGAGCGCCTCCCCATCGGCGGCGGGGGCCCTACCCCGCCGCAGGCGCTCGGCGGCGCTGCGGGGTCACCCGACTCGCGTACCCGAGCACCTAGGCTCACGCAGCGTGACACCGTATGTTGCCGAGGATTTCACGCCTGCTGAGGCCGACGTCCTCCGGCGCTATTTCACGAACCTCGACCAGCCTGTGTTCGCGCTGGTGAATCTCCCCGAGGTTGTGAAAGGAGCTCTGTTCGCCCGGTACTCGCGCTCCTCCAAGAGCCTGCGCAGGCTATTTCTCGACGAGTTCGTCGGCGATCTCGACATCTCCGGCGACGAGACGATCGACGCGACCATGGGCCTACGACGGGCCGAGGAGCTCTACGATCGGGTGTTCTTCCAGTACGGAGACGACAGCGTCGCGCAGCTCGGCGGTGTCCATCTGGCGTGCGAGCAGGCGTCCAACGTCCTCACCAAGGTGCTCGAATGGGGCCGGCTCATGTCGTACCTCGAGCAGTCGACGCGGTACATCGAGTACGACAAGCGCCTCGGCGGCCGCTACCGGTTCCATCGCGATCCCGACGTGTTGTCGTCGATGCTCGGGACCCGTTACGTCGCCGAGATGGACCGGCTGTTCGACACGTACTCGTCTCTGCTGCCGCGGGTGGCCGACTTCCTGCGCACCGTCGTCCCGAAGCAGGCCGACGATTCGGACATGGCCTACCACCAGGCGGTTCGGGCTCGATCGCTCGACGCGGTGCGGGGCATCCTACCGGCGGCGTCGCTGTCCAACGTCGGCATCTACGGGTCCGGGCAGGCCTACGAGGCGCTGCTGCTGCGGATGCGGTCGCACCCCCTTCCCGAGGCGCGTACCTACTCCCAACTGATCCTCGACGAGCTACGCAAGGTAATTCCGTCGTTCCTCAAGCGGGTCGATCTCGACGACCGCGGTGTGGTGACGTCTCGGTATCTGTCCCAGACCCGGGTGGCCATGGAGTCGTTGGTCGACGACCTGTTGCCTCTCGCCGGGCTCGACGTCGCCGTGGCGCCGGTCGTTGACCTGGTCGATTTCGATCCCGACGCAGAGGTGCGCCTGGTCACGGCCATGTTGTACCCGTACAGCGATCAGTCCGAACGGGCGATCGAAGATCGGGTCCGGGCCATGGGCATCGACGACCGGTTGCGGGTGATCCGGGCGTACGTCGGCGATCGGACGAACCGTCGTCACCGTCCCGGCCGGGCGTTCGAACGGCCGTCGTACCGTTTCGATGTTCTGGCCGACTATGGCGCGTTCCGCGACCTTCAGCGCCATCGCCTCCTCACCATCGAGTGGCAGTCCCTCACGACCCGACATGGCTACACCCGACCGGAACTGGTCGACGCCGCCGGCTGTGCCCCCGAGTTCGACGACGCCATGGCCCGCTCGGCGGATCTCTACGAGCTACTCGACGAGCATCACCCGCTCCAGGCTTCCTATGCCGTGTGCCTGGCGTACCGGATCCGCTTCTCGATGCATCTCAATGCTCGGGAGGCCATGCACATGCTCGAGCTACGAACCTCGCCCCAGGGCCACCCCGCGTATCGCGACGTCGGGCAGCAGATGCACCGGGCCATCGCCGAAGTAGCCGGTCACCGGGCCATCGCCGCGGCCATGTCGTTCGTCGATCACAGCCCCGAACCACCGCTGGGCCGTTTGGAGTCAGAGAACCGCCGCGCCGGCCGGGACTGACCCCATTATCGACGCTCGCGGCGCAGAGTGACCGACGCCACAGCCGAGACGAACGAAATGCGGTGCGTTTATGAGCGGCGATCCTATGATTGCCGCCCACACCGACCAAGACATCTCGAGAGCCATGCCTGACGAAGTAGCACACGACGACGACATCTCGCTCGACGAGGATGTGCCCGACGAGTTCGCCAACGAGTTCGACGTTGAGGTCGAACTCGACGTCGATGAGGAGGATCTCGAGTCCGCCCTCGAAGACGGTCTGGTCGACGAGATCGACACCGAGTCGTTCGAGGATCTTGCCGCGGCCGAGGCGGCTGAGGATGACGATGAGCCCGAGGTCGTGCCGAAGCGACGGGTGGGTGACGAGGACGACGACGAGGAGGAGATCGACCCCGACGATGTCGAGGCCGATCTCGGGGAGATCCTCCGGGACCGAATCGCCGCGAACGACGACGAGCCGGCAGAGGACGAGGACGAGATCGAACCCGCGACCCGATCGGCTGACGAGGACATCCAGCAACGCCGCGCCGGAGAGTTCGCGTGCCCGAGCTGTTTCCTGCTGATCTCCGAGCAGGCTGTCGCCCGTATGGGTGAATGTCCGCACTGCGGCCAGCCGCTCACGACCGCCGACCTCAAGAGCTGATGGCCGACGAGGCCGATCAGGAGCTGATCGAGCAGTTGCTCGATGTGTTCGTGTTCGCGCCCATCGGGTTGGCGCTCGATGCCCGCGACCTGATCCCACAGCTGGCTCGCCGGGGCCGCGGCCACGTCGACTTGCTACGGGTCGCCGGCACGTTGGCGGCTCGCCAGGGTCGCGGCGAGGCCGGAAAGTTGTTCGAGTCGTTCGTCGACCTCGTCGCATCGCGCGCGGCAGGTGAATCGGTTGGCGACCCCGGGGGGGGCGGCAGCAGTGCCGCGGCACGGGCCCGAGCTGAGGAGCTGGCCCGCCGTCCAGCTGCGGAGATCATTCGAACGCTGAGCCAGCTCGATCGGTCCACGCTTCGGGCGCTCCGCGACGCCGAATCGGCCGGGAAAGCAAGGCCGACGGTGCTGCGGCGCATCGACGCGTTGCTCGACTGATGGCGTCGTCCCCGGTGCCGGAGTTGGAGGTCCGATCGGCGGGCCATCCCGACCGCGACGACATCTTGGCGTTGCTCGATGCCGCAGCCGCTGAGATCGCCCCTAATCGGGGCGGTGCTGATCTGTTGGCCGAGCGCGATGCATCGCCGGCACCGCGCCTTGATCAGGTCGAGCGAGTGATCGGCGGCTCGGGCCACATGGTCATGGTCGGCTGCCTCGACACGGTGGTGGTGGCGATCGCGATCGGGCACGTCGAGCGGCGGCCGTGGCCCGGCGACGCCGCCGTTGTCGACGTGTTGTACGTCGATGCTCGGGCCAGGGAGATCGGCGTCGGCGAGGCCCTACTCGAGGCTGTGATGCGCTGGGCCATCGACTCCCGGTGCGCATCCGTTGATGCCGAGGCCCTGCCCGGCGATCGGGCGACCAAGAACTTCTTCGAGACGTTCGGTCTGGTGGCTCGAAAGCTCGTCGTGTCCCGCCGACTCGCCACCGTTTCGGTGCACGAGGAGGCGTCATGATGCCGCAGGTGTGTGTGGGCGCGATTGCCGTGTCCCGGGGCCGGCTGTTGCTCGTTCGGCGAGGTCACGGACCGGCGGCAGGGGAGTGGTCCGTACCTGGCGGCCGGGTCGAGTTCGGCGAGCTGGTCGCTGAAGCCGTGGTCCGGGAGTTGCGCGAGGAGACCGGTCTCGAGGCTGTGTGCGGAGCGTTCGTCGGTTGGGTGCAACGGGTGAGCGCTGACGAGCATTTCGTGATCCTCGATCACCGCGCCGACGTGATGACCGACGACGAGCCGGTCGCCGGCGACGACGCCGCTGAGGCGGCTTGGGTCGACCTCGACGATGTGGCCGGGCTAAACCTCGTCGATGGGCTCGCCGAGTTTCTCCACGATCACGGGATCATCAAGACCTACGTGTGACCCCTGTGACCGGGCTGGTCTCAGGACGGCGTCGTGGGTGCCGACGGCGGCGGTGCGACCTCGGTCAGCGGCGTGGGTGCGACCTCGGTCACTTGCGGCGGCAGGACCTCGGCCACTTGTTGTGGCAGGACCTCGGCCACTTGTTGTGGTGCGACGTCGGTCACCGGCGGCGGCGGTGGGACCGGTGGTGGCGGTGGGACCGGTGGTGGCGGCGGTATTACGGGGGCCCCCGTTGGAGTCGGCGGTGCGGGCGGGGATGGCGGTGCGAAGAGCGCGGCGATGGCGGGAACCCGGTCGCCGAGCTTGCGGAGTGTTCCGTCGAGCTCGGGACTGCGCGCTGCGGGCGGGCCTTTGGGCTTCACCTGCTGGCGCACAGGAGAGAACGCCACGGCATCGAGCACGGTGGCCCATCGGTCGGCGGTTACATCGGGTGACAGCGCCTCGTTGGCGGCGGCGGTCAAGCGCTCGGCGAGGTCGCCCGGCAGGGGAGCGCCCGCCTTTGGTGGGCGAGAGCTGAGCCGCAGCGCCCGGACGGACCGACCATCCGAGAGCAGCTCAGCGATCTCGTTGAGCCAGGCACGGTGCTCTGCGTCGACGCGGGCCGACAACGCGTCGCGGAGGCGTTGGGCGAGCTCGCGAGCCTCGTCGTCGCGGGCCTGGGTGTCGGCGGCGACCACGACCGATCGGAGGTCTCGCAGATCGAGCTCGCTGATCCCGTTGAGCGCGGCGTCGGCTCGGTCCCGCCATTCGGCACTCTTCAGCCCCGAGAGCAGTCTCTCGCTCAGCTGGAGCAGGGGACCGATCGGTAGCGCGGCGCGCCCCTCGGCGCCCGCGAGCTCGTTGAGGCGATCGACGGACTGCCGCAGTCCCGGGACTCCACCGCGAAGCAACACATCGGCGAGGGGCCGAAGCTCGGCGGGTAGTTCATTGACGTGTTGGCGTCGATGCGTTCGACCCGGGCGGAGGCGTTTGCTGCGGGGTCGCGGTTCGGGCGCCGGGCGTGCCCGCTCGGGCCGAGCCGGCCGCTCGCGTCGGGTGACCGGACGATCGGCGCGGGCGGGACGCTCCGCCTGCTCGGGGCGACCCGGCCGGTCAGGTCGCGGTCCTCGACTGGGTCGGTCGCCCGCTGGACGTTCGCCCGCTGGACGGTCCCGGCGCGGCGCCCGATCGCCCGCTGGACGTTGGCCTCCTGGACGTTCGCCTCCTGGACGGTCCCGGCGCGGCGCCCGGTCGCCGTCGTCGCGCCGCGGCCGACGATCGCCGTCGCCCGCTCGGGGGGACCTACCGGGTCGGTCGCGTCGATCGCGGCCTCCCCTGGGGGCGAGCCGGGTGGCGATGTCGGGGATCTCGCGCCCCGATCCGAGCAACTCGATCGTGGGGCCGGCGGATCGCTCGCGGTCGCGAACGACGGCGAGGACGACGATGCCGTCGAGATCGGAGTCGACTTCGGCCTTCAACACCGTGCCGACCGACGCCGATCCGGCCATCTCGGCCGAGATGACACCCCGGGGTTGCTTGGCCCCGACGGCGCGCCACGTCCATTCGCCGTCATCGCGCTTGCTGGTCAGCTCGATGTCGAGTCTCCGGGGCATAGGCGCCAACGCTATCCGTTGCCAGGTCTGCACTACACGCCGGATCGGCACGGTGATGAAGCGACCGTTACCGTTGGACCTGTGGAACTCACTCCCGAAGAGATCCGAGTCCTCGGCGCGCTGGTCGAGAAGGAAGCGACGACCCCGGAGCAGTACCCCCTGAGCAGCAATTCCTTGCGATTGGCCTGCAACCAGTCCACCAACCGGGATCCCGTCGTCGACTACAGCGAGCGTGATGTCGACGCCGTGATGCTCGGGCTCCGCGAACAGGGCCTCGCCCGAACCCTCCATGGCGCCGGCCACCGAGTCGCCAAGCACAAGCACGCCCTCACCGACCGGTGGTCCATCCGCGGCGAGGAATTGGCGGTGCTGGCGGTGTTGATGCTCCGCGGCCCCCAGACCGAAGCCGAGTTGAAGGCCCGAACCGAGCGCTATCCCGACGGTCCGAGCACGACCCAGGACGTCGCCGCCGTCATCGACCGCCTGTCCGCTGGCGATGACCCATTTGTCGTGACGCTGCCGAGACGCCCTGGAGAGCGCGAGACCCGGTTCACCCACCTACTCACCGGCGAGCCGACGATCACGGCGAGCGCCCTCACCGAGTCAGCGGACCCCGTGGCACGCCGCGACCGCTTCGCCGAAGCCGAATCGCGCATCAGCGTCCTCGAGGAGACCGTCGCCGCCCTCCAGGGCGACCTGGCCGCCCTGAGAGACGCCCTCGGCGCCTGAACGTCTCGGGCGCAGCCCGGACGCTCGGTCCTAGGGCGCAGCCCGGACGCGCGTTGTGGCCCGCGAAGCGAGAGCGTCTCGGGCGTAGCCCGGACGCTCGGTCCCCAAGTAGTCATTTCCGGCGTAGCCGCCGGAAATGTAGGTTATGTCAAGTTACCCGGGCACAAAAGAGAGGGGCACGCGAACGCGTACCCCTCTCTCCTCGTTCGGTAGGTCGTTACGGCGTGGTCTCGAAGTAGCCGACGATGTCGCCGACGAGTTGCACGTTGCCGGCGTTGTTGAACAGGCTGATCCGGCCGTTGGTTCCGATCTTGGCGATGACCAGGTTGGGCACGTCGACGCCGGGTTCGGTGTTCAGGCTCGACGCAACCGGCCGTCCGGCACCGGTCGGCCATACGGTCACGAACGACGGCGCGGTCGACTCGGTCGCGGTGACGTTGATCACTACGGCGGCCGCGTTGGTTGGCACCACTCCCCCGGTCACGGTCAGGTCGCGGGTCTGTTGCTGACCGACCGGCCCGGTCGCTCCGAGGTTGGATCGGGTGTCGAGCACCCGGCCCGGGGTGAGCGGCTGGAAGCTGGAGTCGAACGAGAAGTATCCGAGGATGTCGGCGACCAGGTGGGTGTTACCGGCGTTGTTGAACAGGTTGATCTGGCCGTCACCGCCGACCTTGGCGATCACCAGGTTGGGCACGTCCTGGCCCGGTTCGGTGTTGAGACTCGACGCCACCGGTCGGGTTTCCCCCGACGGCCACACGGTGATGAACGACGGCGAGGTCGACTCGGTCGCGGTGACGTTGAGGACGACAGCTTTGACGTTGAGCGCCGGTACCCCTGGGGTCCCCCCAGTCCCGGGAATGTTCAGCACGCGGACCGAGATCGAGCCGCCGGCGCCGACGAGCCCGGCTGGAGCGCCGGTGCCAGAGCGGGTGTCGAGCGCCCTTGTGGGAACGATCGACGTGAAGCGGCCGCATTCGGCGAACCAGCCGACCACGTCGACGATCAGGTGGACGTTGCCGGCGTTGTTGAACAAGTTGACGAGGCCGTTGCTTCCGACGCGGGCGATGGTCGCGTTGGGGACGTCGGTGCCGACCTCGGTGTTGAGGCTCGAGGCGTTCGGGCGGGTGTCGCCGTTCGGCCACACCGTTATGAACGAGGGCGCGTTGGCGTCGGTGGCGGTGACGTTGAGGACGACGGCCTCCACTCCTGCCGAGGGAACTCCGCCGTCGCCGCTGCCGGGCACGTTGGTGACGTTGACCCCGCGGATCTGGCCTTGCCCTACCCGGCCAGGCGTGGCCGCGGCGCCCGATCCGTCGACGGCGCGGCTGGTATCGGAGCGGGTGTCGAGCACGCGCACCGGGTTGATGGCGTTGAACTCCCGGCAGGTGCCGTCGGGGTTCACGCCGACCGATGGGGTCTGGACCTCGACGTACTCGACGGCGCCGATGTCGCAAACGTTGTCGAAGGGCCGGACCTTGCTGCGCTGGTCACGGTCGACCGTGCACGCCACCGCGGGGATCTTGCCCCGCAGGGGTACGCCCGGGAGCATGGTCTGGGTCGGTCCGCCGTTGCTGGCGAGGGCTCCGAGGCCCGGGTTGTCACCGGCAAGCGTGGAGGTCACGTTCGTCGGCCCGCTGAACAGGCAGCCGGGGGCCCCGGTTCCCCACGAGTACGAGTAGGTGGCAGTGACACTGCCGATGACGGCGCAGTTGGCGCCGGTGCCGAGCGGATCGGCGACGACGGTACCGACGAAGGTCCAGTTGATGCCGGCGTCACCCTCGAGGTTCGACCCGCCTCCGGTCGAAGTGTTGCGGGCGATGGTCGAGAAGTTGACAGCCATGATGCCGCGGCTCGGGCACACGGCAGGGTTGGGGAAGCCGACGAGCACCAGGTCGATGCCGCCACCACCCGAGCCGCTCGTGGTGTTGCCGGTGATGGTCGTGTTGCGGATCTCGCCGCCTGAGCCGGTGACGCCGCCGCCGAAGGACCCAGCGGTGTTGCCCGTGACCGTCGACTCGGCCAGGTTGATGTCGCAGGCCGAGAGCAGGCCACCGCCGGAGAAGCCCGCGGTGTTGCCCGCGAGCGTCGAACGCACGAACGTCGACCGGCTCGGGTTGAAGACGCCACCGCCGGACTCGCCGGCGCTGTTGCCGGAGAACACCGAGCCGACGGCGCTGAACTGCTCGACGGCGTACACGCCTCCGCCGTACACGTCGGCCACGTTGTTGGTGATCTGGCTCGATTGGATGGTGAGGATGCCGACCGTGAAGACCCCGCCGCCGAAACCGCCGATGGTGGTGTTCACCGGCGTCGGGGTCGGGTTGGCCAGGGTTGGGCACGGGGTATAGGTGAGCGACGCCTTGCTGGCCCGGTTGCCGGTGACGATCACGTTGGTGAGCGACAGCGGACCGGCGGTGGCGATACCGCCGCCCTGACCAGGTACGAAGTTGTTGCACGGGTCCGAGGTGAGCACGGTGCGCGACGTGCCGCCGCTGATCGTCATGTTGCTGATCGACACCAGGCCGCTCGCCCCGCGGAAGTCCATGACCCGACCGTTGGGGCTGGCGACGGGAATGGCCGACGCGTTGACGATGACGTTGTTGCCGCTGATCGTGAGGTTGTCGCCGCCGCTGTACACGAGCGATCCCGAGGTGAGGTTGATCTGCCCGGTGGTCAAGACGTCGATCCGGTCGGCGCCGCCCGCGGCGACGGCCTCGTTCAGTGCTTGCCGGAGCGAACCGGCGCCCGAGTCGTTCAGGTTGGTCACCGTGAACGTGGCCGCTGAGGCCGCCGGGGCGGTGATCAGACCGACAGCCATCAGTCCGACCGTGAGGAGGGCTCCCACGAGACGTCGCATGCGTTGTTCCTTTCGAAGGTCCCGCTCGCCCGCGCGCCGGGGTTTACCGGTTTGAAAGTCAACCACGTTCGATGGCGTCGCGCTTGGGTCGGACGGCCTACTTGTCGAGAAGACTCAGATGGGTGCGGTGTAGCCGTAGCCGCCGTCGGCACCGCTTCCCGGAAGGCCGGGCTCGCGGTTGCCGGCCCGCCAGCCGCCATCGGCGGAGATCTCGGCGCCGGTCACGTAGCTGGCGTCGTCAGAGGCGAGGAACAGCGAGACATGGGCGATCTCGGACGGCTCGCCGATCCGGGGGATGGCCTGGCGTTGGTACGGGATGGTCTCGAGCTCCTTCATCCCGTGGGGATTGCCCATCACGGTGTTCACGCCGCCGGGGTGCACTGAGTTGACCCGGATGCCGTGTGGCCCGAGCTCGATGGCGGCGGTCTTGGTCATGCCGCGGATGGCGAACTTCGTCGCGGTGTACGCGATGAGACCGTTCTTGGATTGGAGACCGTCGATCGACGAGATGTTGACGATCGAGCCCCGACCGGCCCCCTTCATGGTCGGGATCACCGAGCGCATGCCGAGAAACGTGCCGACCTGGTTCACGTTGACGTGGGCCATGTAGTTGTCGAGGGTCGTGTCCTCGATGGCCGAGGGGCGGATGATGGCGGCGTTGTTGATCAGCACGTCGATGGCGCCCCACTCGTCGAGGGTCCGCGCCACCACTTCTGCCCACGCGCTCTCGCTCGAGACGTCGAGCGACACAAATCGAGCGGCGCGTCCGAGCGACGAGGCGACGCCGCGGCCCGCGTCGTCAAGGACATCAGCGACGATGACTCGGGCCCCTTCGCTCACGAACAGCCGCGCCGTAGCTTCGCCTTGGCCTCTCGCTCCCCCGGTGATGATGGCGACCTTGTCGTCGAGTCGGCCCACGGCTGTTCTCCATCTGCGCTCTGCTCGGGTCGGCGGAGCCTATAGGGTGCCGCTCCACGACGAGCAGGAGGAGCTATGGGTCGCTTCGACGGGAAAGCCGCCGCCATCACTGGCGCGGGGTCCGGTATCGGTCAGGCGGTGTCGGTTCGCCTCGCGACCGAAGGTGCCATGGTCCTCGGTCATGATGTCGATGCGTCCCGGCTCGATGACACGGCGGCAACCATCGCTGCGGCTGGGGGGACGTTCGTGTCCCGAGTGGGCGACCTTCGCTCCCCCGCCGAGTGCTTCGCCCTCGTCGCGGACGCCCGAGACCGATTCGGCCGGCTGGACATCGTCGGCAACATCGCGGGCATCGCCCGCGCCGAACACTTCCACGAGGTCGCGGCCGACGCGTGGCAACAGATGCTCGACATCAACCTCACGGCGCCGTTCCATGTGGCCCAGGCCTCGGTGCCGCACTTGATCGAGTCGTCGGGGGTGTTGATCAACATCGCGTCGAACGCCGGGTTGATGGGGCAGGCCTACACCGTCGCGTACTGCGCGACCAAGGGGGCGATCGTGAACTTCACCCGAGCCCTCGCCATGGAGTACGTCCATACGGGAATGCGGGTTAACGCCATCGCACCAGGAGGCGTCGAGACCAACCTGACGAAGTCCTTTGCCTTCCCCGAGGGCGAGATCGACTGGAATCTCGTCGGCCGGTTCACCGGGTTCCGAGGAATGGCCCAAGCAGAGGAGATCGCGGGCTTGTTCGCGTACGTGGCATCCGAGGAGGCGCGGCCGATCCACGGCGCCATCTTGAGTGCCGACCTGGGAATCACCGCCGGCTGACCTGTGGTCGCTGAAGGGCCTTTCGTTCTGGGCGTCGACCTCGACGGGGTCTGTGCCGACTACACCCTCGGCTTCCGCGACGTGGTGGCCATCGAGCGCGGCATCGACCCCGAGTCGTTACCGCTCGACCGTTCGTGGGGGTTCGCGGAGTGGGGTCTCGATGAGGATTCGTTCGAGGCGATCCATCGGACCGCGGTCGTCGAACACCGCATGTTCCGAACGCTGCCGGTGATCGAGGGAGCATCAGAGACGCTGTGGCGTCTGTCTGATGCCGGGGTGTGGATACGCATCATCACCCATCGCCTCTACGTGAACTGGGGCCACGCCGCGGCGGTCGCGGACACTGTCGAGTGGCTGGACCGCAACCGGATCCCGTATCGCGACCTGTGCTTCCTGGGCGCCAAGCCCGAGGTCGAAGCCGACGTGTACATAGACGACGGTCCCCACAACGTCCTCGCACTCCGGGCCAGCGGGAACGACGTGATCGTGTTCGACCAGTTCTACAACCGCGACCTCGACAGCCCGCGTGCGGCGTCGTGGCCCGAGGTCGAGGGGCTGGTCCTCGAGTTGGCGGCCGCATCGGGGCGGTCCATGCAACCCGCGCTTCCCGGTTTCGATCCTGATCCCGGCCGCCTCGACCGCAACCGCCCGACGGCCTGAACCCCGACCACTCAGGCGCGCATGCGGTCGATCTCGGTCCGGATCATGATGCCGACGGCGGTGGCCACGACCGCGCCGTCGCCTCGGCGCAACTCGGCCGCCACGTGGAGCTTTCGGCCCTCGATCTCGGTCGGTCGGGCCGAGAACTCGAGCGGCTCGTTGATCGGCGTCGGCGCGACGAACCGGACCGAATAGGTCCCGGTCGGCCCGCCTTGCCGCGTGAGCGCGGCGGCGCGAGCCAACAACACGTCGAAGCAGCCGGCGATCACTCCCCCCTGTGCGAGGCCAGGGATCCCCTCGTGCCGTTCGTCGAAGGTGACCTGACCGCGGATCTCGGTGCCGTCGCTCGAAAGCGTTATCGGCACGGCGTATGGGTTGCGACGGCCCACGAATGGGTGCGTCGCTGAGCCGTTCGGTCGAAAGCCCGCTCCGCCGTCGGCGTCTCGATCGTGCTCGGGCCGGTACCGCGTCGATCGAGTCACCGGGTGGCGGGCGATTTGGGCTTCGAGGTCGTCGGCCAGCGCCGCCAAATCCACGGTCGGGATGGAATCGGTGACGACGAGCCGGGCGAGCGCGCCCAGCGCGTTGGTCACTCGGACGCTCTCGAGGTCGAGGGTCGCGCCGTGAAGGAACTCGTCGAGTTCGACTCGCGCCCCGTCGGGGTCGGACACGAGGCCAGGACCGTCGGACATGTCCTCAGCTTCGCGCGGCGAGGATCGCCCGGGCCGGTTCGAGGTCATCAGGGTTGGTGACGCCGATCCAGTCGTCCTCGGTGGTGACGACATCGACGGTGAGCTCGCCGTCGGCCGTCATGTCGCCGACCACGCCGGGCAACAGGCACTCGGACTTCGGGTCGTCGGCGAAGCGGGTGAGGAAATCGTCGAAGCGCCGTTCGAGGGAGGCGAACAGCGCCGGCGAGAATCCCCACATGTTCATCGACACCGGCGTGGTTCCCGACAGCGCGCCGGGAGGGTCGAGCGAGGTGATTTGGCCGTCGGGTCTGCGTTCGATGCCGTGGGTCTCGACGATCGACACCAGCCGTCCGTTGGCGTCCACCTGACATACCCCCCGAGACACGCTGCCGGTGCTCGGCAGTGTGCGGTCGAGCTCGAAACCGACGAGGAACGCCCGGTTCTCGGACAACTCGCCCAGGCGGTCCGCGACGTGTTGGTAAGACGACTGGCCGTAGTAGTCGTCGGCATTGACGACCACGAACGGCAACTCGACGCTGTCTCGCACCGACAAGACCGCGTGGGCCGTACCCCACGGTTTTTGTCGCGGCGGTCCGAATGCGTCTTGGCGGACGAACCGGAACATGACCCCCGATCCGTGATGGCGAGCGAGGTGGGCGCGGACGTCGGCTTCGATCTCGGTCCGCACGATCACGACGACGTCGCGTGCTCCCGCCGCCACCGAGTCGCGGATGGCGAAATCGAAGAACGCCTCGCCGTTGGGTCCGACCTCGGCCAGCTGCTTGGTGCCGCCAAATCGGCTGCCGAGACCAGCGGCCATGATCACGAGGGAGAAGGTCATGGAGACCGAAGTCCTTTCACGATCGTCGCTCGTGTTCGTGCGACGTCAGCGCTCCTTGCGAATGAACGCATCTCTCGCGTCGTCACCTAACCCCCACAAGTTGAGTTCGAACGTGAATCCCTGTTCGTAGCGGTAGCTCCGGTTCACGTCCACCGGGTCGATGCCGATGATCGAACGCTTTGCTGCTCGGATCACCAGGGGGTGCTTGGTGGCGATCACCTCGGCGATCTCGCGCGCCGACGCCATCAGCTCGTCGGATGGCACGACGCGCAGCACCGTGCCGTAGTCGAGCAGCTCCGCTGCGGGCGCCGTCTCGCATGTGTAGAGCATGTGGCGGGCCCGTTGGGGCGGCACCAGGCGCATGAGATGCGTCGCCGCTCCGAGGGCGCCGTTGTCGACCTCGGGCAACCCGAATCGGGCCGTCTCGGCGGCGACGACGATGTCGGCGTTGCCGGCAATCCCGATCCCCGTGCCGAGACAGAAGTCGTTGACGGCGACGATCACCGGTACCGCGCACTCGTAGACGGCGCGGAACAGCTCGAAGCAGGCCTGGTTCACGGCGAGGATGCCCTCGTTGCCGGGCTTGGCCTGCATCTCCTTGATGTCCACGCCGGCACAGAAGCCGCGCCCGGCCGCAGTGAGGACGACGGCGCGAACTTCGGGCCGGCGGGCGACAGCGGTGAGCGTGTCGGCCAAGGCGTGGGTGTCACCGATGTTGAGGGCGTTGACGGGCGGGTTGTCGAGCGTCAGCTCGAGCACGCCGGTGCCGGTCAGGGTCTCGTCGATCGTCATGTCGTCCCTAGCGCCGCACGAGAACAGACGAGCCGTGCCCGAACAGGCCCTGGTTGGCGGTGATCCCGACACGGGCGCCGGCGACCTGGCGGGGGCCGGCCTGGCCCCGCAGCTGCCACACCAGCTCGCACACCTGAGCGATGGCCTGGGCCGGCACGGCCTCGCCGAACGCGCCCAACCCGCCCGATGGGTTCACAGGCCGACGGCCGCCGATCGTGGTGGTGCCGTCGCGGAGGAGTTTCTCGGCGTCGCCGCGGCGGCAGAACCCGAGGTGCTCGTACCAGTCGAGCTCGAGGGCCGTCGACAGGTCGTACACCTCGGCCACATCGATGTCGTCGGGCCCGAGGCCGGACTCGGCATAGACCCGGTCGGCGATCGACTCCTTGAACATGCGCGCAGGTTCGCTGCGCTGAGGGAACATGCTCGCAGGTTCGCTGCGCTCCTTGAACATGCGCGCAGGTTCGCTGCGCTGAGGGAACATGCTCGCGGGTGGAGTCGCACCGGCCCAGGAGTCCGTCGCCAGGTACGGGAGGTCGATCACCACGTCGGGATACGTCGGGGTGACCGTCGAGATGCCCGCGACACGCACCGGGTCGGCCACGCCGATAGACCTCGCGTAATCGAGGCTCGACACGACCAGGGCCGCTCCCCCGTCGCTGGTCGCGCAGATGTCGAGCAGGCGCAGCGGGTCCGACACGATCGGCGACGCGTTGACGTCGTCGATGTCGTATTCCTTGGTGTAGCGGGCCCGCGGGTTGAGCGCGCCCATGCGGGAGTTCTTCACCTTGACGCGGGCGAAGTCGTCGGTCGTGGCGCCGTAGAGGTCCATGCGTCGCCGGGCGTGCAACCCGAAGTACACCGGGTTGGTGGCGCCGACCAGGCGGAAGCGCAACCAGTCGGGGTCGTCGGGCCGATCCCCGGCGTTGGGCGCCAGGAATCCCTTGGGCGTGGTGTCGGCGCCGATCACCAAGGCGACTTTGGCGGCTCCCGAGAGGATCTGGCCCCGGGCGACCGACAACGCCGTCGCGCCCGAGGCGCAAGCGGCGTAGCTGCTCGCGACCTGCGCTCCGGTGAATCCGAGGGCGCGAGCGAACGTAGAACCCGCCACGTATCCGGCGTAGCCGCACCGCACGGTGATGGCGCCGGACACGAAGTCGACATCGCGCCAATCGACACCGGCATCGGCCAGGGCCTCGCGGGCTGCGACCACCCCGTACTCGGTGAAGTTGCGTCCCCACTTGCCCCAGGGGTGCATGCCGACGCCGATGATGGCGACCTCGTCCACTACCTCAGCTCCCCTTCCCCGTCGCCGCCCCGGCGCCCGCTGCTGGTCGCCACTTCCACACCACATACTCGTGCTCGTCGTCTTCGTAGAGGGTCTCGAGCACGAGTTCGACCTCCATGCCGATCGCCAGTTGCTCGACGGTGACGCCGGCGGCGACCTGGCCGAGCACGACCATCCGCTCGCGCTCGAGCTCGACGGCGGCGATGGCGAAGGGCTCGAAGGGCTCGGTGGTGACCATGTACGGCGGCGGCGGAGCGTAAGCCGAGTTGGTGTAGGACCAGATGCGCCCGGTACGGCTGAGCCGAACCTCCTCGACGGGCGTGCCGGGAGCCGCCGGATCGGCTCCACCGGAGGACAGGGGGAACACGTAGCCGCCAGTCGCCGTGATGCGGCCCCCGATCAGCTCCGGCGCGACAGCGTCCATGGTGAAGAGGCCCGCGACGGCTGGGACCCTGGTCTTGGCGGTCACGCCGTCAGCCTACGAGAGAGATCTCGGGCTGGAAGCGCTGCACCACGCGTCGCATGCCATCGCGCCAGTCGACACGCGGGCCGACTTGGCCGGTCAGTCCGGTCAGTCCGGTCAGTCCGGTCACGAGGATTCGCTTGCCGGTGAGCTGCTGCTCTGCCACGTTCTCCCACTCGCGTTGGACACCCGTGGTTGCTGGGTGCTCTAGTGCGGCGACGTTATCGGACCGAACCGAGGGGGCCGCGCCCGTGAACCATGTCTCGTCGTGGGACGATTTTCCCGTCCACCAGACAGCGGAGTTCGTACGCCATCCGGCGACGAGCGACCGGAACTTCTATGACCGCTACTACTTCAACATGCACGCGTCGAGCGACGAGGCGTTCGCCATCTTCGGGCTCGGTCAGTACCCGAACCTCGGGGTGACCGACGCGTTCATCGACGTTCGCCGGGGCGGCACCCAGCACATCGTGCGGGCCTCCGCCGAGCTCGGAGATCGCATGAACACCGCGGTAGGGCCGATCCGCGTCGAGGTGCTCCAGCCGCTGCGGCGGCTGAGGGTCGTGGTCGAGCCGACCGAGCACTCCGTCGCCATGGACGTCACGTGGGAAGGCGCCATGCCGGCTCACGACGAACCCCGCCAGTACCTGCGCTCCAAGGGCAAGGTCGTGTTCGACACCCAACGTTTCGCCCAGACCGGATGCTGGTCGGGAACGCTGTCGGTGGGCGGCGAGGACCTCGCGGTGACCCCCGACCGCTGGTGGGGGACCCGCGACCGCTCGTGGGGTGTGCGCCCGGTCGGCGAGCCCGAGCCCGACGGCATCCGGCAGGGCACCCATTCGATGAAGGGGATGTGGAACTACTTCCCCATGCAGTTCGACGACCACTCCATCCTCTACATCGTGAACGAGCACGACGATGGCGTTCGCGTGCTCGAGGAGGCGGTGCGGATCTGGCACACCGATGGGCGGGAGGAGTGGCTCGGCCGCCCCGAGTGGAGCCACACGATGAAGTCAGGCTCCCGCTTGTTGGCCGGGTCAGTCGTCCACTTCCCCGACGCGCCCGAGGGGCCGATCGACGTGTTGTGTACGCCGCTCATGACCAACTTCTTGTCGCTCGGCACCGGGTACGGCATGGACGCCGACTGGCGCCACGGTATGTACCAAGGACCGTTGAAGGTCGAGGGACTGCGCCTCCAGGTCGACGAGATCTGGCCGATCGCTCAGTTCGGCGTGGTCGATCACGTGGGTCGGTTCGAGTACGCCGGCCACGTCGGCTACGGGCTCTACGAGCAGGCGTTCATCGGGCCGTTCGGCCGGTTGGGCCTCGATGCCACCGGTGGGGCTCCCTGATCGCTACTGTCTGAACCGCTGTTCACACCCAGCGGGAGAGTCCCGGTCGTCACCAGGCGGCCGGGCGCCGAAGGAGCAACCGCCCCCGGAACCTCTCAGGCCCCCGAACCGCTGGGTCAGGCAACTCTGGAAAGCAGCCCGGTTCGCCGGGCTCACCGACGGGGAAAACCGGCCGGGCCGGTGAAGCTCTCAGGTAACCACGGCAGAGGGGGGCCGGCCCGTTTGCGCGGGCTTCCCAACCGTTGTCGTGGAGGTTCCAGATGTCCGAACACCCCTTCGCCGATCGTCACGTCGGTCCGTCGACGACGGATCTGGTGGTCATGCTGGCCCGAATCGGTGTGGCCGACCTCGACGACCTGGTGTCGCGAACGGTGCCGAACGTCATCCGCGACGACCGGCTGACGCTGCCCGAGCCGCTGTCGGAATCGGCGGCACTCGAGGCGTTACGAGCCCACGCCGACCGCAACCAGCCGCTCGTGTCGCTGATCGGGCTCGGGTATCACGACACCATCACTCCCCCGGTCATCCAGCGCAACGTTCTCGAGAACCCGGCGTGGTACACGGCCTACACGCCGTATCAGCCCGAGATCAGCCAGGGTCGCCTCGAGGTTCTGCTCAACTACCAGACGATGGTCGCCGACCTCGCTGGGCTCGACATCGCCAACGCGTCGATGCTCGACGAGGCCACCGCTGCCGCCGAGGCCATGACCATGCTGCACCGCGTAGGTCGCGGCGTCGGTGACGTGTTCGTGGTCGACCCCGACTGCCATCCTCAGACGATCGCCGTGGTGCGAACCCGCGCCGAGCCGATCGGCATAGCCGTCGTCGTGGCCGACGTCGAGTCGCCGCTGCCGAGCGGGTCGTTCGGCGTGCTGGCCCAGTACCCGGGTTCGTCGGGCCGAGTTCGAAACCTCACGAGGTCGATAGAGGCGGCTCACGAAGCGGGCGCCCTCGTCGCGGTGGCCACTGACCTGTTGGCGCTCACCATGTTGCGGCCACCGGGTGAGATGGGCGCCGACGCCGTCGTCGGCTCGTCGCAACGCTTCGGTGTGCCGCTCGGTTTCGGGGGGCCGAGCGCCGGCTTCTTGGCTATCCGAGACGAGTACCGGCGCTCGCTGCCGGGGCGCCTGGTCGGCACGTCTGTCGACGCGGGCGGTCGTCCGGCGCACCGGCTCGCCCTCCAGACCCGAGAGCAGCACATTCGTCGCGAGAAGGCCACGAGCAACATCTGCACCGCGCAGGTTCTGCTGGCGGTCATGGCGGCCCTCTACGCCCAGTACCACGGGCCGGCGGGTCTGCGGGCCATCGCGGATCGCGTGCACTCCCAGGCCACCCGCCTGGCCGCGCACCTCGCCGCCGCCGGTCACGCCATCGATGCCGAGTGCTTCTTCGACACCATTCGAGTGCGAATCGGCGGGGGGGCTGATCGCGTGGTCGAAGCCGCCCTCGAGCGCGGCGTCAACCTGTGGCCGGTCGACTCCGACACCGTGCAAATAGCGTTGGACGAGACGACGACCGAGGCGACGCTGGTTGCGGTCGCCGAGTCGTTCGGGGTGCCAGGTCACGTTGGCGACGCCATGTCGGCGTTGCCCGCGGCGTTGGTTCGAACGACGCCGTTCTGCACGGCCGAGGCCTTCAACCGTTACCACAACGAGACGGCGATGCTGCGCTACCTTCGCCGGCTGGCCGATCGCGATCTGGCGCTCGACCGCACGATGATCCCGCTCGGGTCGTGCACGATGAAGCTGAACGCCACGACCGAGATGATCGGCGTCACGTGGCCCGAGTTCGGCCGCATGCACCCGTTCGCACCCATCCGTCAGGCGGCTGGGTATCTGGCCCTGATCCGGGAGTTGGAGGGCTATCTGGTCGAGATCACCGGCTACGACGCGGTGTCGCTGCAGCCCAATGCCGGCTCTCAAGGCGAGCTGGCCGGCCTGCTCGCCATCCGGGCGTACCACCGGGGCCAGGGTCACGCAGTACGCGATGTGTGTTTGATCCCGTCGTCAGCGCACGGCACGAACGCGGCGAGTGCGGTGATGGCGGGCATGCGGGTCGTGGTCGTGGCTTGCGACGACCGCGGCAACGTCGACCTCGCGGATCTCACCCGACAGGCAGCCGACGTCGGCGACCGCTTGTCGGCGATCATGGTCACTTACCCGTCGACCCACGGCGTGTTCGAGACGCACATCAGACGCATCTGCGAGATCGTCCATGACCATGGAGGTCAGGTTTACCTCGACGGAGCGAACCTCAACGCCATGGTGGGCCTGGCCAAACCGGGGCGGTTCGGCGCCGACGTGTCACACCTCAACCTTCACAAGACATTCACCATTCCGCACGGCGGCGGAGGTCCTGGGGTGGGCCCGGTCGCGGTACGCGCCCACCTGGCGCCGTACCTGCCGAACCACCCGCTGGCTCCCGAGGCCGGACCGGCTACCGGCGTGGGTCCGATCTCGGCTGCGCCATTCGGGTCGGCGGGGGTGCTGCCGATCCCCTGGGTCTACATCCGCATGATGGGGGCCGACGGCTTGCGGCGCGCCACGCAGGTCGCGATCGCCTCGGCGAACTACGTCGCGGCTCGTCTGCGAGACCACTTCCCAGTCCTGTACGCCAACGACGAAGGTCTCGTCGCCCACGAGTGCATCCTCGACCCGCGGTCGCTCAAGGAGACGGCGGGGGTGTCGGTCGACGACATCGCCAAGCGCCTGATCGACTACGGGTTTCACGCGCCGACAGTGTCGTTCCCCGTCACCGGCACGCTGATGGTCGAACCGACCGAATCGGAGGACCTCGCCGAGCTCGACCGCTTCTGCGACGCCATGATCGCCATCCGTGCCGAGGCCGAGCGGGTCGCTGCTGGTGAATGGCCCATCGACGACAACCCTCTCGTGCACGCACCGCACACCGCCGAGGACGTCACCGCCGATGACTGGGCGCGCTCCTACCCGCGCTCGCTCGGCGCCTTTCCGGCCGAGTCGTTGCGCGGCCGCAAGTACTGGCCGCCGGTGAGCCGTATCGACGCCGCCTACGGAGACAAGAACCTCGTGTGCGCCTGCCCGAGCATCGACGCGTACCGTTGACCTCTATGACTGACGCCATTGTGGAGCGTGAGGGTCACGTGATGACCATCACCATGAACCGACCCCAACGGATGAACGCCCTCTCGGGAGCGATGCTCATCCGCATGTACGACGCCTACGAGGAGGCCTCGAACGATCCCGACGTGCGCTGCATCATCGTGACCGGGGCCGGGGGCAACTTCTGCGCCGGAGCCGATCTGCGCGCGATGAGCGGCGACAGCGCCGACGGCGACCCGATGGACACCCAGGCCCGCATGGCCGCCGATCCCGACATCGTCTACAAGGCCCTGTTTCGCCACTACCGCCCGACCAAACCGATCATCGCCGCCGTCGAGGGCGTGGCCATCGCCGGTGGCACCGAGATCCTCCAGGCCATGGAGATCCGAGTCGCGGGCGAAAGTGCCCGCTTCGGGGTGTCCGAAGCTCGCTGGTCGCTGTACCCGATGGGCGGATCGGCCGTCCGGCTCCCCCGGCAGATCCCGTACACGCACGCCGCGGAGATCCTGCTCACCGCCAAGCACCTCACTGCGGCCGAGGCGCTCGGCGTCGGGCTGATAGGCCACGTCGTCCCCGACGGTGAGGCGTTGGCCAAGGCCCGCGAGATCGCCGCCGTCATCGCCGGCAACGGGCCCTTGGCCGTCGAGGCGATCACCCGCACGCTGCACGAGTGCGACGGCATGGAGCTCGACGAGGCCTTGCGCCACGAATGGGAGTACGGCCAGGCCGTGTTCCGCTCCGCCGACGCCAAGGAGGGCCCGCTGGCCTTCTCTCAGAAGCGCCCCCCCAACTTCAAGCGCTCCTAACCCGAGCCCACTCGCGTTCCTGGCGCGATTCAGGGTGCCATGCACCCTGAATCGCGCCAAGAACGAGGGGATGGGGGTGGGGGGATGCGGGTCAGGACTTCGGGATGGTGCCGCCGGCGGCGAGCCAGGACTCGATCGCTTGCTGGGCCTCGCGTGGGTTGTAGACGTCTTCCTCGTAGCTCCACTTGCCGTCGCCGGCGTAGTGGAGGATCACGTGGACGTCGAAACCGAAGTATGCGTCGCCGCCGATGGGGTCGGGCAACACGTTCGGGATGAGCGCGTTGACCCGGTTGCCCTCGATGTGGTGCCAGGCGACCGGGAACTCCATCGTTGGGAACGGCTGCATCACCCCGGTGATCCACGAGCGGATCTCGGCCTGGCCGTTGAACGCTCCGTAGTGGTGTTCCCGGTACCGGGCGTCGGCGGCGAACTGATCGGCCCACTGGTTCCAGTCGCCGGTGGCGACGGCGATCCGGCCCCGTTCTCGGTAGGCCTGGAACTCGGACTCGATCTCGTCGAGGGAGTGGGCGGCGGTCGGCACATCTGGCGCCCAACCCGCGATGCCGACGATCGAGCGGTCCTGGGGCGTGCGCTTGCGGCCGCCGGCGGTAAGCCAGTCCTTGAACACCCGCTCGGCGTCGGCCGGGTTGTAGAAGTCCGCCTCCCAGTTCCACTTGCCGTCGCCGGCGTACTGGATGATCGTCGTGTTCGGGAACTGGTAGCTGGCCCCCGCACCGGCGGGATCGGGAAGGTTGTTCCAGATGTAGAACGCGACCCGCCCGGCGTCGGGGTCGATCTGCCACCAGTCGATCGCCAAGGTCATCGCTGGATAGTCGGCCATGCACGACACGATCCAGGGCTGGATCTCGGAACGGCCGTGGAAGGTCCCGAGATAGTGCTCCTGGTAGAGCGCGTCGTCGGTGAACAGCGCCGCCCAGCCTGGCCAGTCGTGCTCGCCCGCGCCGAGCCGGCGAAACTCGGCGAACGCCGCCTCGATCTCGTCCCTGTTGAACGCCATGCAGCCCCCCCCGGTAGCGCGATCCGGGCGCGACGCTAGCAGAGGCCTTCAGCGACCTGACCCGGCGGCCGATCCGGTGATCGTGTCGCCGGTCGTGCCGTCGTACAGGTAGCACAGCACCGCCCGGTCCCCGTCGGCCCAGGCTGCGGCGTCGGGAGCGAAGATGTCGACGAAGAGATCCGAGTCGTCGTAATTGACTCCGACGAAGTCGTCGAACGCCGACCCGATACAGCCCGCACCACCGAGATTGTCGACATCCCCGTCGCCAGGAAACGACGACCCGGTCAGCTCGAAGGAGTGGTAGACCTCGGCATCGTGCGGACCACCGCACGGCACCTCGGTCGGATCGGTACCGGGGTCGTTGACGCACTCGCCGACCACGATGCCCTCAGGCACAGGGGTGACGGTCGCCGGCGTAACGGTGGACGACTCGTCGGGGACCTCACCGTCGCCACCGCCGCTGGTGGTGCCATCGTCTCCGGCCCCGTCCCCGTCTCCGGCCCCGGCCCCGTCCCCGCCGTCACCGTCGCCGCCGGACTCGGTTGTGACCGTGCTGTCGGAGTCGGTGAGGTCGCCACTACCGTCCCCCCCGTTCGAGTCGCCGTCATCGTCGTCGCTGCCGGTGCCATCGCCGTCATCGTTGGTGCTGTCGGTGGTGCTGTCGGCGCTGTCAGGTCGACCATCGGTGGCGGCTGCGTCGGCGGGATCGTCTGCGGTGTCGTCGTCGCCGCACGCGCCGAGCAGGACGGTCGCGACGAGCAGCGCGGCGAGGAGTCGGGAGGCCATGGCAGTCATGTCGGCTCGGATCAAAGCCCGGAGCCCGCGGCCGAGCCCTGAGATGGTGTGACCGTGACGCCAGCATCGGGGGTCGCGTACAGCATGCACAGGATCTCGCGGTCGCCGCCCCCCCATGACTCGGGCGTCGGCGTGAGGGTCTGTACGTACAGCGCGGATTCCGCGTAAGCCGTGCCGACGAAGGCCTCGAACTCCGTGAAGCATTCCTCGCCGGCCGCTTGCAACCCAGCATCGCCGGGGAAGTCGCCGTCGGGCACGTCGAAGGCGTGGAAGACCTCGTAGTCGTGCGGGGCCGCGCAGTCGAGCGTCCCGACATCGGTCACGGTTCCGTTGAGGGCGTCGGAGTTGATGCAGTCGCCAACGTTGAGGTCGAAGACCGACGTCTCGTCCTCGGAGGTGTCGACTTCCTCGTCGGACTCTTCCTCGTCGGACTCCTCGGCTTGATCCGACTCGTCCTCGTCGGATTCTTCGGTGTCGGACTCTTCGGTGTCGGACTCATCGGCGTTGGAGTCCGAATCGTCCTCGTCGGCGCTCTCGTCGTCGCTGCCGCCGATCACCTCGTCATCGTCGTCGCCGCCGCACGAGGTCGCCAGTAGGCCGAGCAACGCCAGAATGGCCAGCATAAAGCGGAAGGGCTTCATGGGATGTTCCTTTCGTGGATCGCCGGCCGCGCCAGTGAACCGAATCAAGTGTGCTTCGACTATCGGCACGCGTCCGGCCAGGCTGAGGAGAAATCCGTCACGGTGTTGTTCCGGGGGCGGTGTTGTTCCGGGGACGGAATCGTTCACGGAATCAGCGTCGTGGCAGACTCGGCGCCATGCACATCGAGTTGACCGATGACCAGAGGGCCCTCCAGACGGAGCTGCGCGACTACTTCAGCAACCTGATGACCCCCGAGGTCAAGGCGCGCACCTCGAGCGCGGAGTTCGAGGAGAACCTGGAGTACAAGAGTCTGATCCGCCAAGTCGGTAGCGACGGCTGGCTCGGCGTGGGCTGGCCCACGGAGTACGGCGGCAAGGGTTTCACGCCGATCGAGCAGTACATCTTCTTCAACGAGTCCCAGGCGGCCGGGTGCCCTATCCCGTTCCTCACCACCAACACCGTCGGCCCGACCATTCGCCAGTTCGCCAGCCCGGAGATCAAGGACCACTTCCTCCCCAAGATCTTGGCCGGCGACATGCACTTCTCGATCGGCTACTCCGAGCCCGAAGCCGGCACCGACCTGGCGGCGCTCAAGACCCGGGCCGTGCGAGATGGCGACGAGTGGATCGTGAACGGCCAGAAGCTGTACACCAGCCTGGCCTACAACGCCGACTACATCTGGCTGGCCGCCCGCACGGACCCCGAAGCTCCCGCGCACAAGGGCATCACCATGTTCTTGGTCGACACCAAGGACCCGGGCTTCTCGATCCAGCCGTTCAAGACGTTCGGCCCGGCCCACACCACCGCAACGTTCTACGACAACGTTCGGGTACCGGACTCGATGCGGGTCGGCGAGGTCAACGGTGGCTGGAACCTCATCACCAGCCAGCTCAACCACGAGCGGGTGTCGCTGTGTTCGTCGGGCCGTCTGATCCGCCTGGTCGAAGAGGCGGTCACGTGGTGCACCGACACCAAGCTGGCCGACGGGCGCCGGGTGATCGACCAGGAGTGGGTGCAGGTCAAGCTGGCGGAGTGCAAGGCCGTCGTGCGGCTCCTTGACATCATGAACTGGAAGGTGGCCTTCGAGAACACCCACGGCCGCATGAGCCCCGCCGACGCATCTTCGGTGAAGGTCCACGGATCGGAGTCGATGCATGCCGTCTACACGACGCTCATGGAGATCGTCGGCGCGACCGGACACCTCCGGTCGGGCCCGGGGTCGGAGTTCATCGCCCAGGTCGAGGCCAGCTATCGAAGCGTGTGGGTACTGACCTTCGGCGGCGGCACCAACGAGATCCAGCGAGACATCATCGGCATGGTAGGGCTGGGGCTCCCCCGCGAGAAGCGGCGCCACTGAGCGCGTGCCGCCCGGTATCGGCGTAGGAACACGAGAGGACGACTGAGATGGACTTCACCTTCGACGAGGCGCAGCAGGCCGCCCACGACCTGGCCAAGAAGATACTGGCCGACAAGCTCACGATGGAACGGCTGATGGAGATCGAGGCATCCGGCGAGTGGTTCGCCGCTGCCGAGTGGGCCGCGCTCGGCAAGGCCGGCCTGCTCGGTGTTGCCCTGCCCGAAGACGTGGGTGGCGGGGGTCTCGACGAGATCGCGTGGGCCGCGGTGTTGCAAGCCCAGGGTGCCACCGTCGCTCCACTGCCGTTGCTCGAGTCGAGTCTGGCGGGGCTCGCCATCGATCGCTTCGGCACCGCCGAGCAGCGCTCGACCTGGCTGCCTGGGATCGCCGATGGATCGACCATCGTGACCGTCGCCATCCAGGAACCTTTCGACGACCGGCTGACGGCACCCTCGTGCACGGTGACGGGTGGCGCGATGTCGGGCTCCAAGGCGGTGGTCGAATGGGCGGATCGCGCGGCTCGCATTCTCGTCACGGCGACGACCAGCGACGGTCCGGGGCTGTTCCTGGTCGATCTGCTGGGGGCCGGTGTGACGAGTACACCGGGCCTGTCGACGCGGACTCAGCCGTTGGCGTTCTTGGATTTCGATGGATCGCCGGCCGAGCCCGTCGGCGAGGCCGGGTCGGGTTCGGTCGGTTGGCTGGTCGACCGGGCCATCATCGGTTTGTGCGCCATCCAGACCGGCGTCACGGATCGGGCCCTCCGTCTCACCGCCGAGTACGCGACCACCCGTGAGCAGTTCGGCCGGCCCATCGCCACGTTCCAAGCCGTGACCCAGCGCCTGGCCGACCAGTACATCAACGTCGAGGGAATCCGGCTCTGCACGGCGGCGGCGGTGTACAAGCTCGCCCACGGTGAACCGGCCACCGAGGACGTTCACATCGCCAAGTTCTGGGCGTCACAGCGCGCCAGCGACGTCGCCCACGCGACCCAGCATTGCCACGGCGGCATGGGCGTGAGCGTCGACTACCCGCTCCACCGCTACACGCTGTGGAACAAGCACATCGCCACCTCGCTCGGCGCCGGCAACCAGCACCTGCGCGCCATCGGTGCCGGCCTCGCCGCGTCCTGATCGGCCACAACACCCACGTGGAGCAGCCGTGACCAACCGCCCGAGGTGCGCCTACATCGGGCTCGGCACGATGGGAGGGCCGATGGCCGGCCACCTCGTCGCCGCGGGCCATGACGTGGCGGTGTACAACCGCGGCGCGGCGCGGCGCGACGCTTGGGCCGCGGAGCACGGTGGCTCGGCCCGGATGGCCGCGACGCCAGGCGCCGCCGCGGCTGGCGCCGACGTCGTCCTGGTGTGTGTCGGCAACGACGACGATGTGCGCCAGGTTGTGCTCGGTCCCGATGGTGCGCTCGCGGCCATGGCACCAGGTTCGACGCTCGTCGATCACACCACCGCGTCGGCTCAGCTCGCCGAGGAGCTGCACGAGGCGGCGTCGGCCGTTGGGGTCGGTTTCGTGGACGCGCCGGTGTCGGGGGGCCAAGCTGGCGCGGTCAACGGCACCCTCACCGTGATGTGCGGCGGCGACCCCGACGTGTTCGACCGCGTCGCGCCTGTACTCAGAACCTACGCCCGCGCGGTCACGCGGATCGGCCCCGTCGGGTCCGGTCAGCGGTGCAAGATGGTCAACCAGATCGCCATCGCCGGGCTGCTCCAAGGTCTGAGCGAGGCGCTCGACTTCGGTCTTCGGAGCGACCTCGACATGGCGACGGTGATCGACGTGATCGCCAAAGGCGCTGCCGGGTCGTGGCAGCTCGAGAACCGCGGGCCCACGATGATCCGCGACGAGTTCGACTTCGGGTTCGCTGTCGAGTGGATGCGCAAGGATCTGGCGATCTGTCTCGACGAAGCCGAACGCAACGGAGCGGCGCTCGCCGGAACCCGTGCCATCGACCAGTTCTACTCGGAGGTCGAGGCCAGCGGCGGAGCCCGGTGGGACACCTCGAGCCTCATCCGCCGCCTCCGCCGCCCGACCCCCTAGGTGACCCGGTGCCGCACTTCGACTTGTTGATCATCGGAACCGGGTCGGGTAACTCCATCCTCGGCCCCGACTTCGATGCGTGGCGGGTGGCGATCGTCGAGCGTGACGTGTTCGGCGGGACGTGTCTGAACCGGGGCTGTATCCCGTCAAAGATGCTCGTGTACCCCGCCGATGTCGTCACGGCGCTCGCCCACGCCGCCGATCTCGGCGTCCACGGGCGGATCGATCGTGTCGACTGGCCGGCGATTCGCGATCGCGTGTTCGGTCGCATCGATCCGATCGCTGAAGGCGGGCGCCGCTATCGGGCCGAGGAGTGCGGCAACGTCACCGTCTTCGCCGGTTCGGCCCGGTTCACCGGCGCTCGCCAGGTCACCCTGGTCGATGGTCACCATGCCGGCGAGATCGTGACCGCCGATCAGGTGGTGATCGCCGCCGGCGCCCGTCCCTCGATCCCCGCCTACCCTGGGCTGGCCGAGGTCGGCTTCCACACCAGCGACACGATCATGCGGATCGATGCCGTACCGGACCGCTTGGTGATCCTCGGCGGTGGATACATCGCCGCCGAGATGGGTCACGTCTTCGATGCCTTCGGCAGCGCGGTGACGATAGTGAACCGATCCGGTGCCCTCCTGCGGGCCGAGGACGACGACGTCAGCGCGGCGTTCACCGCCCGTTACCGCGAGCGCTTCGACCTGCGCCTCGGGGTCGACGTGGTGTCGGTTGGCGAGGGGCCCGGAGGCATCGCTGTCACGCTCCGTCAGGGCTCCGACACCGACATCATCGTGGGCGACATGCTCCTCGTCGCCACCGGGAGGGTCCCCAACGGCGACGAGCTGGCGGTCGAGGCGACTGGCGTCGAGCGCGACGCAGCCGGCTACGTGGTCGTCGATCAGTACCTGCGCACCTCGGCCCCCGGTGTCTGGGCGTTGGGCGACGTCTCCAATCCGGTGCAGCTCAAGCACAGCGCCAACTTCGAAGCCGACGCGGTCGCTCACAACCTGGTCCACCCTGATGACTTGCGCTCGGGCCGGCTCGATCCGGTCCCCCACGCGGTGTTCGCCAACCCGCAGGTGGCCGCCGCTGGACTCACCGAGCGCGAGGCGCGAGCGGCGGGGCTCGACATCACGGTCGCGACGCGCTACTACCGCGACACCGCGTATGGCTGGGCGATGGAGGATACGACCAGCTTCTGCAAGCTGGTCGCCGAGACCTCGACGCGCCGGCTACTCGGCGCCCACATCATCGGGCCCCACGCCCCGACCCTGTTGCAGCAACTCGTGCAGGCCATGCGCTTCGGCATCAGCGCCCGGGACCTGCTGAGCAACCAGATGTGGACCCATCCCGCGATGCCCGAGGTCATCGAGCAGGCCCTCATCGAGCTCGGCTGATCGTGGCTCGGGCGCGGCTCGTGGGCCGTAGGTGCCCGGATGTGGCCCGGTCGAGCGACTCGGCGCCGGTACCCTGCTCGTCATGACGAGTTCGACCGGCGTGCTCTTTCGCCTGACCACGTTCGGCGAGTCCCATGGGGGCGGCGTCGGCGTGGTGGTCGACGGCTGCCCACCACGCCTGGCCCTCGACGAGTCGATGGTCCAGCGCGATCTCGACCGTCGCCGCCCGGGACAGAGCCGGCTCGTGACCCAGCGCGACGAGGCCGACCAGGTCGAGATCCTGTCGGGCGTGCTCGACGGGCGCACGCTCGGCTCGCCTATCGCCATGCTGGTGCGCAATGTCGATCAGAACTCCGGCGCCTATGACCATCTGCGCGACGTGTACCGACCATCACACGCCGATTACACCTACGACGCCAAGTACGGGATACGGGCCTGGCAGGGCGGCGGGCGGGCGTCGGCGCGCGAGACGATCGGCCGGGTGGCGGCCGGGGCGATCGCCCGCGCCTTGCTCGCCGAGATCGCGGGCGTCGAGGTCGTCGCATGGGTCTCGTCGGTCCGCGACATCACCACCGCGCTCGACCCGTCGTCGGTCCGCGCCACCGACGTCGAAGCCCACCCGACCCGGTGCCCGGATCCCGCCGCGGCCGAGGCCATGGTGGCCGCCATCGAGGCCGCCCGCCGAGACGGCAACTCCCTCGGTGGTGTGGTCACGTGCGTAGCCCGATCGGTGCCCGCCGGGCTCGGCGAGCCGGTCTTCGACAAGCTCGACGCCGATCTGGCCAAGGCGATGCTCTCGTTGCCGGCCGCCAAGGGCTTCGAGGTCGGGTCGGGGTTCGCCGGCACGCTGCTGACCGGTCGTGACCACAACGACCCATTCGCGCCGGGTCCCGATGGTCCGGTCACGACCGCGAACCGGTCCGGTGGTGTGCAAGGGGGGATCTCCAACGGGGCCGACATCGTGTTCCGCGTGGCGTTCAAGCCCACGGCGACCATCTCGTCGCCTCAGCAGACGGTGACCTCATCGAACGAAGCCACCGAGCTGTCCGCCCATGGACGTCACGACCCTTGTGTGCTTCCCAGAGCGGTGCCGATCGTCGAGGCCGGCGCCTGCCTGGTGCTGGTCGACCATCTCCTTCGCCAACGCGCCATCGACGCGCTCCCCCGCGACCCGCGCTAATCGAGTTGCGTCAGCGGCCGGTGGCGGAGAAGTGCTGGTAGTCGACGGCGCCTGACCAGGAGCCACCCCATCCCCAGCCGATCGACTCGAACGCTCGCACGACCACATCGTCGGCATAGATCCCACCCGGGACACCCGCCGAGCGGTCCACGAACAGTTCGCCCTCGGGCGGGTCGACGAAGTCGCCATCGACGTACGGATTGACCAACGGGTTCACGTCGATGGCGGTACCGAAGGCATGGTTCGACCAGACGCCCGGACGGTACGCGACCTCGCGGCAGTTGAACGCCGAGGTGTTGTTGGCGGCCATCGACGCCGGGTCGCTGCCTTCGAACTCGTCGACCAGAACCATCTGCTGGATGGGGAACTGGGCGTCGAACAACTGGCGGAAGACCTCGACGATGTCGTCGGCCCAGTCGGCATGGATCACCAGCTCACCGTCGTGGGGCAGCCCGTCGTAGCCCCAGTAGGAGAGCTCTACGAGCCGAAGGTCCACCAGCGAGACCGGACAGCCCTCGCGCCACGAGTAAGTCATTCGGGTGGCGATCTCGTCGTCGATCTCGACGATCCGGGAGGCGAAGGCCGGCTCGGTATCGGTGGACTCGGTCGCCGCCGTCGACGGCGCGGCTGGAGCACCACTTGAGGTCGGCTCGGTGGTCGTGTCAGCCTCGGCGCCCGTCGGGGTGCCTTCGACGACGAGCCTCGATCCCTCGAAGGTGTCGATGGCGTGGTCGGAGTCGCCGCAACCGCCCACGATCACCGTTGCGGCAACTACGACTACGAGCACGCGTCGGACGTTCACCCGTCTCGCCACCCCGTCATCGTTTGTGAAACGGCGGCTCGACGACTTCGACCTCGACCACGGTGCCGCGCAAGTCGACCGCGAGAACCTCGCCCACGGCCACGTCGATCGCGAGAAAACCGAGGCCGATCCCGCGCTCGATCATCGGCGAGAAGTTGCCACTGGTCAGGGACCCGACGGCCGCGCCATCTCGCGATACCACGGCACCGTCGCGCAGTGGGCGCCGGCTGCGCCCGAGCAGTCCGCGAAGGAGCCGATGAGGCCCCCGTTCTCGTTCGGCGAGCAAGGCCTCCCGCCCACGAAAACGTGGTTTCGACCACCCGACCACCCAATCGAGGCCGGCCTGGAGCGGCGTGATGCCCGGGCCGAGCTCGTGGCCGTGCAAGGGCAAACCGGCTTCGAGCCGCAACGTGTCGCGCGCGCCGAGCCCCGCGGGAACAATTCCGGCCTCGACGATGCGGTCCCACACCGCGTTGGCGTGGTCGACCGGCACGGCGATCTCGACACCGTCTTCGCCGGTGTAGCCGGTGCCGGCGACCACGCATTCGACGCTCGCGACATCGGCGGTCGTCACACGGAATCGGCCGACCTGGGCACCCACGGGAGATATCGCGGCCAGGAGCCGTCGGGCGTCGGGGCCTTGCACCGCCACGACCGCACGGGTCGCGGTGACGTCGGCGACATCAACTCCAGCAGCGTCGAGGGCCGCGACGACGCGTGCGGTGTTCGACGCGTTGGGCATGACGTCTAACCGGCCGTCCTCGCGCCACCAGACGATGATGTCGTCGAGCACGCTGGCCTCGACGTCGAGCAAGTGGGTGTACTGGGCGCGGCCGGGGGCGATCTTGGCGAGGTCGTTGGTGAACGCGAGCTGGAGCGCCTCGTAGGCGTCGGGACCGGTGACGCTGACCGTCCCGAGGTGGCTCACGTCGAACGCCACCGCTTGGTTGCGGCAGGCCCGATGCTCGACGAGGGTGCCCGACGGGTACGACACCGGCATCTCCCACCCGCCGAACTCGACCATCCGGGCGCCGAGGCTCCGGTGCGCGGCATCGAGCGGCGAGCGGCGCAGTGCCCCCGACTCAGCAGCCACGGCGACGGCGCGCCATCACGCCACGCGGTTGACGGCGGTGGAGACGGTGTAGCTGGCAGGCTCGCAGCCGAAGTACTTGCCGTGCAGGCGTGCCAGTTCACGCGTGTAGAGAACGGTGAGGGCTCGATCCGGGTAGCGCTCACGAAACGCCCGGATCTTGCGGTTCTTTCTGGTCACGAGCGGTTGGCGCATGGTCGTGAGCTCGATGAACACATCGTGGTCGGGCAGGTAGAAGTCGGGTGTGAACCCCACGAGAGGGCGGCCAGCATCGTCGGCGACCAGCACGAACGTGGTGGGCTCGTACTCCCAGCGGACGCCATAGAAGTCGAGCAGATCGGCGAACATCTGCTCGCTCTGGTGGGCGAACGCGGTGGGGGTCACTCGCCGACGGCCAGAGGGCTGGCCGACTCGTGGATATCCCCGGGGGGGAAGAGCGAGACGATACGAGCATCAACGTCGCCTTTGACGCCGGCGAGCGGAAGGATGTTCAGCACGCCCTGACCGTTGCGGAGCAGGTCGACGATCTCCTCGCCGGTGCGCACCAGGACCGAGCGATGCCCGCTGATGACCAGATTGACGGTCGTGACGTCTTCGCCCAGGTGATCGCGCAGGTACCGGAACACCTCGCGGACCGACTCGAGCTTGATCCCGGCGTCGAGCAGGCTCCTGATGGCCCGCAGTTCGAGCAGGTCCCGGTACGAGTAACGTCGCCGAGACCCCGAACCGCTGGCGTCGGCCACGCTCGGTCGGACCAGGTCGGTGCGGGCCCAGTAATCGAGCTGGCGATACGTGATGCCGACGATCTCGGCAGCGTGCTTGCCGCTGAAGCTGCGGAGCACCGATCGCTCGGTCTCGGTGGACTCCGGCATGTGGCACTCCTCGGGATGGTGTCCGGCCGCGCCGACTCACAACGGCGAAACTACGCCCGTGTGATGAGGGTACCCGCCCGCCGACCTGAGGTCAACGACCGACGATGTCAGGTCTCGAAATCCCCCGGATTTATCTGGTCGATGAAGTCCCGGAACTCCTCGACGACTCGCTCGGTGTCGTCGTCGCCGGTCTCGCCGGTCTCGAGGTAGCCGGCCTGATCGAGCACCGACGCGTCGACCTGAACCGGGCACCCGACCCGTACGGCAAGGGCAATCGCGTCGGACGGCCGGCTCGACACGGCCCGGGTCGCACCAGCGATCGCTAGGTGCAACTCCGCGAAGAACGTGCGGTCGCGCAGCTCGGTCACCACCACCTTCTCGACGGTGGCGGCGAGCGCGCCGAGGACCTCGACGATCAGATCATGGGTCATGGGGCGCGGAGTCTCGACTCCATCGAGGGCGAGCGCGATGGCCGTCGCTTCGGGGCCGCCGATGAAGATCGGCAGCAGGCGTTGGGGTTCCGCCCGCTCGCGCAGCAAGACGATCGGGTTGTTGTTCGGGAGCTCGAGCCGAACCCCGACGACATCCACGTCAACCATGACTCCACCCTATCGAATCGGGGCGCCCACGGCCGGGCGCCTCACCCGCCTACTGGGGGGAGCCCTGTCATGGGTAGAGGTCGGCGATGTGGGCGTCGGGATCCGCGGCGAGGGCATCGGGATCGGCGAGGGAGATCGACCGCAGGTTCCGGTAGCGGCCGCAGTAGTCGAGCCCGTAGCCGAGGGCGAACGCCGACGAGATCTCATGGCCGGTGTAGTCGATGGTCACCGGGACGATGCGGCTCGACCGGCGGTCGAGCAGGCTGCACACCCGGAGGTTCCGTGGCTGACGGGCTCGCACGGCTTGAAGTACGTACGAGAGCGTCAGGCCGGTGTCGACCACGTCCTCGACGAGGACGACGTCGTGGCCGGAGATGTCGATGTCGATGTCCTTCAGGAGCCGAACCCGACCGCTGCCAGGCTCGTATGGCGTGATGGCGAGGAAGTCGACAAGGGTCGGGACGGTCAACTGGCGGGCGACGTCGGCCAGCACGAACAACGCGCCCCGCAGAACACCGATCAGCACCACGCCGTCGGGGTGGTCGGCGTCGATGTCGCGGGCGAGGCGGGCGGTCGTCGCCGCGAGGGCGGACTCGGCGAGGAACTCGGTCATTGGACGTGCGCTGCGCTAGAAGGTGCGCGAATTGCGCACGCGACCCAGCAAGACGGCGCCCCTGTGGACCTGCGCAGCAAGTCGACGATCAACGGTTCGGATCACTGACATTCTCCTCCCGATGATGCTGCTCAGAGAAGCAGGTCGCGCAGCGCCTGGCGGAGCATGACGTCGCGGAGCCCGTCGCCGAGCTCGGCGAGCGCCTCTAGACGCACGATCGCCGCAGACCGGCCAGCCGAACGTTGCCGTACGAACGGGGCGACGAGCTGAGCGAGCATGCCCGACTCGCGTTCGGCGGCCACTTTGAACATGCGGAGGTGGCGAGGCTCGACGCCGTAGCCGGCGAACGCCACGGCGATCTGGCATACGACGAGAGCGTCGCCGTCATAGACGCGGTCGGGACCGATGATCCGGCTGGAGATCAGGCCGTAACGCTCGAGCTCCGCGATTCGTTCGGCCGGTAGCCCTGTCGACGACGCCAGCTCGCTGGCGGTGAGGCTGACCGACACTGCGTCGCCGATGAACCGAGACGTCGGCGTGTCGCCGTTACGGTTGGTCCTCAACTGGTGGGGCTCGCCGCTCAACGCTTCACGAGCGGTCGGGACAAGGGCCGAGTCGACCCCTACAGCTGCGGGAGCGCTGTGCGTCGGCGCTTCGGGCATCGTCGCGGTGAGGCCGATGAACGGCGGCGGCGCGACCCGCTCGTTCGGCGGGAGTCGGCCATCGTTGGCCTCGAGTCGGTCCTTGATCACCTTGAGCGGCAGGAAGCTCTCGCGCTGTTGACGCAGGATCCACCGCAGGACGTCGATGTCTTCGTCGTAGAACTTGCGGTAGCCCGACGGAGTGCGCTCGGGGCCGATGAGCCCTTGGCTCTCGAGGAAACGGATCTTCGAGATTGTCACGTCAGCAAATTCGTCCTGGAGCAAGGCCAGAACCTCGCCGATCGAACGATGTGGGCGCTCAGCCATCGCTGTCGGGCGCCCGATCCAGGTACACCAGCTTGAACTTGCCAATCTGGACCTCGTCACGGTCGCTCAGGTCCACGTCGCCATCGACGAGGCGGCGATTCACGTAGGTCCCGTTGAGTGACCCAGCGTCGCTCACCCTTGTGGCTCCCGACCGACGGGCGAATTGGGCGTGGCGGCGCGACACCGTGACGTCGTCGAGGAAGATGTCGCTGTCGGGGTGGCGGCCGGCGCTGACGACGGTGCGGTCCAGGGCGAACCGGGCTCCGCTCATCGGGCCGTGCCGGACCACCAGATATGGGCTGTCGCCGGGTTCGGGCTCGTTGTCGCTGGCGAGCAGCTCGTTCAACGAGTCGACCGGCATCTGGCTGGTGTCGTCGTCGACGCCAGCTTGGGACGCACCGCACGACGAGCAGAAATTGGCGCTGGGCTCGTTGCGGTGCCCACAACTGCGGCAGATGGGTCCGGCCACGCTCAGCCTTCCGTGAGGGCGCTATACCCGGCGGCATCGAGGAGCTGGTCGAGGTCGGCCGCCTCGGCCGGTTCGATCACGACCAGCCAGCCGGCACCATAAGGATCGACGTTCAGGTGCTCGGGGGAGGTAGCGAGCGTGGCGTTGACCTCGATGATCCGGCCGGCTACCGGTGCGTAGAGCTCGGAGACCGATTTGGTCGACTCGACCTCGCCGAGTACCTGGCCCTGTTCGACGGTCGCTCCGACCGACGGGAGTTCGACGAACACGACGTCGCCGAGCGCGTCTTGCGCATAGTCGGTAATGCCGACCCTCACGCCGCCGGACTCGGCTCGGGCCCACTCGTGATCGGTCGAGTAGCGGAGGTCAGCCGGGATGTCCATCGGTCACGAAGCTAGCCGAGCGGCTCGGCCATCGCGCAGCGCTCGACGGGCCAGGGGCACGTACTGAGCCGCCGAGTACAGGCTTATCGTCAACCCGGGCACGACGAACAACCAGGCCAGCACCATGAACGGCGTGTCGAGCGCGGTGTCGCTCTCGCCGCCGAGAAAAAGCGGGAACGCGAACATCAAGAAGAAGGTGCCCGTTTTTCCCCACCAAGTCACGTCGATGCGCCGGGCCCCGAGGGCGCCCATCACCAAGGCGAGCAGAGCGACCG
Organism: uncultured Acidimicrobiales bacterium; assembly: GCA_964390555.1. Taxonomy (GTDB): domain Bacteria; phylum Actinomycetota; class Acidimicrobiia; order Acidimicrobiales; family SHLQ01; genus CAVTWS01. Next base: position 48,947 of record CAYMJU010000033.1, read on the forward strand.
TCCCCTCGCGTGCCAACGTGACCACCGCGACAACGAGCGGGACGCTGCCATCGACGAGGATCGCGCTGACCCCCACGAGCATGACGAGCCGGTCGACGGTCGGGTCGAGCAGCTTGCCCAGTTCGGAAACCTGCGCGAGGCGTCGAGCCAGGTAACCGTCGACCCAGTCGGTGGCACCGATGAAGGCGAGGAGCAGCGCGGCCGCCAGCCGATCGTCGCGCCCGAAGAGCAACCACAGGAACACCGGGATGCAAGCCAGCCGCACGAGGGTGACCAAGTTTGGCCACGTGAGAATCCGCGAGCTCGCCGGCGGGTCGACGGTGTTGGCAGGCATCGGCGGATCGTAGCCCCGTAGTGTTTGGCGCCGGCATGCCAGACTCCGGTCATGGCATCGATCTTCAGTCGAATCATCGCCGGTGAGATCCCGGGTCGTTTCGTTTGGTCCGACGACCGCTGCGTCGTGATGGTCGACATTCGACCGCTGGCGCGAGGTCACGTGCTGGTGATCCCCCGCGACGAGATCGATGAATGGAGCGACCTACCAGTTGGCCTGGCCGGCCATCTGATGCAAGTCGCGCATGCGGTGTCGCGGGCTCAGCGCGAGGTGTTCCCGTGTGCCCGGGTCGGACTGATCATCGCCGGCTTCGAGGTGCCACACGCCCACATCCACGTCGTGCCCATGGACTCGATGTCGAACCTCGATTTCGGTAACGCCGATCCCGCCGCTCGCCCCGATGACCTCGACCAGGTGACCGTCGAGCTACGCCGGGCGCTCGTCGAACAGGGCCATGGCGCGGTGGTGCCCCGATGACACGTCGACGGCTTCGATGAGATGCGGCGACTTGTTCCGCGGGTTGTTGACGTCGGTGCTGACCGGATGGAACGTGAGGAGCGCGTCGGGCGCCGGTACGAGCAGCGCCTGAAGGGCTTCGACGTCGGTGAGTTCGGGGTCGAGCCACCGACCCCACGCGTCGGGCGGCAGGATGACCGGCATGCGGTCGTGCACCGGTGCGATGGTGGCGTTGGCGCCGCAGGTCACGATCGTGCACGACCTCAGCACCTGTCCGTCGGTGTCGGCGCCGTCCTTCGGCTTCCAGGTCTCCCACAGCCCGGCAAAGGCCAGCAGGTCGCCGTCGCCGCGATGGATGAAGACCGGCTGTTTGACCGGCTTGGCTGACTTCTTTCCCGTCGCCGGGGGCCCGGTGCTGTCCGAGCTCACGATCTGCCATTCGTAGAAGCCATCGGCGGGGATGATGCACCGGCGCCGGGCCAGAGCGCCTTTGAACGCGTTCTTGGTCGCGATCGTCTCGGCTCGGGCGTTGATCATTCGGTTGCCGATGGACACGTCGTTGGCCCAGCGCGGCACCAGACCCCAGCGGAACACGTCGAGATGCCGTTCGGGCTCGGTGCGGGTCTCGACCACGACCATCACCCCCGTTGTCGGTGCCACGTTGAAGTTCGGCTCGGGCGTGGGTGCGACCGTTGCTGCATCCGAAGGTGGGTCAGGGGCGACGAAGCCCATGGCGCCGAAGTACTCGGCGATCTCTTCAGGTGTCGAGCTCGACACGAAACGTCCGCACATGGCCGCGCGTCTCCTTGCCTTTGTCACCCCGCCGCGGGAGCTGGCTCCGCTGCGGGAACCGAATCCTCGCTCGCCGCTGGCGCAGGCGGAGTCGCGGCTGGGGGCGTGGGAACGGGGGCCGCATCGACCGTGCCGAGAGTGCACGCCCCGATCCGGTCCGGGCGACCCGCCGGTGTGAAATCGAAGGTGGCGGCCGTACCCGGCACGCCGCCGAAGCGGGGAACCGCGACCCGTTCCCCTGCCGCCACGCTGATCACGCCCCGGATGGACAGCACCTCGAACGCCGGGTCGCGGCGCTTGATCTGCACGCGGACCGAGTCGACGGTCGCCGTGCCGCCCTCGGTGAGCGACACCTCGCCTTCCGGCACCACCAGATCGAGCACGACCGTGGTATCGGACACGCAAGTCGCTTCGGCGAGCCGACCTATGGTGAGCCCGTCGCAGTCGACCCCGTTTGACCACTGGGCGGTGTCGAAAGGCCGCAATCCGGCCGACGTCACCGAGACCTGGACGCAGAGCCCCACGTGCCAGCCCGGGCCGCCGACGAGCACGACCCGGCCCCGCCCGGCGTATTCGAACACCGACGTGACGACGTCGCCCGGCGGGCGAGGTAGCTGATCGATCGGGAGGTCGATGACGATCCGTTCGGTCGCCTCGCCGGGCCCGGTCGCGGTGACCACGGGGGTGTCGAGGGCGCCCGACAGGGTGGCGTCGACCGCTGGAGGCGGGCCGCTGTAGTCGACGACGCCGACCTGCTCGATCACGTCGCCGAACTCGATCGAGCCGACAACCGAATCGTCGCCGGACTCGGGCCACAGCACTACGGCGGTGATGGCGATGGCTGCGATCACGACCCCGGCCGCGGCGGCGTTGACGAGCCGCTGGCGACGCCCTTTGGCGAGAGCCGCGATGACCTGTTGCTCGTCGAGTTTCTCCTCGAGGGTGAGCGGCCCGAACGCCTCGCTCGATCGGCCACCGGCGAGCAGCTCGCGCCAGGTCTCGGCTCGCTCGGGATCCATGCGGTCGACCAGCAGCCGGAAACGTTCCTGCTCGGCCGAACCGAACAACAACAGCAAGCCGTTCTCACGGGCGTGGTCGAGTGGATCGTCGTGGGCGACGATCGGTCGGTCGGCGGCGAGGCGGCCTAGGAAGTCGTGGGCCAGCCGGTCGGCGTCGTCGCCGGTGAGGGGCGGGCCGTCGCTCGCCGGGGCCGGCCATCCATCGAAGCGACTGTCGTGGGCAGGCGCGTCGGCTTCGCTCGCACGAAAGAAGCCCGAGCGATCCGCGAAGAGGCGGCTGTCGGGCACCGGGTCGGGCAGGACAGGGCGGGTGTCGGTGGACTCGTCGATCGGGCCAGGGTAGGCGGTGAACCGCCGCGATCGAGGGCACGCGCGAGGAGAGCCACCCGGTAAGATCCACCCCGTTCCGGGCTGTGGCGCAGTTTGGTTAGCGCGCTTGACTGGGGGTCAAGAGGTCGGAGGTTCAAATCCTCTCAGCCCGACGTACAAACCGCAGGTCACGCCGCGAAGCAGCGGCTGCCACACGAGCCTGCAGGTCGCCAGCAGCCCACGATTCGTGCGGCGTGGCGGTTTTGGACGGCCTTTGGCGACGTCTGCAACACTCAAGCGTAGGCCTCGGCGACTACCCGGCCGCCGGTGTGGGCCCGGACACGTGGGGGTTTTCGTGATGCGCCGAATCATCGCAGCAATGGTGGCGGTAGCCACGATCTCGGTAGGCCTGGCAACCGGAGCGCCGCCAGCCAGCGCCGCCGCTACCCCCATCGATCTCGCCAACGCCATCGTCGGCAGTGGAATCACGGTCACCGCGGCCTCGTTCACGACCGGCGGCTTCCCCGACGCGGTCCAGGTTCGATCCGACGTCGTCGCCGGATTTCCCGTCACTGCGGGCGGAAGCTACGCCGTGCTCAGTACCGGCGACGCCCTCGACCTGACTACACCGGACACCAGCGGCTCCCTCAGTACCTCACACGCAGCTCCACAATTTCGGACGACCTACGACGCGACCACGCTGAAGATCGATTTCACGGTCCAGCCCGGCTTCAATTGCCTGGCGTCGCTTCGGTTGCGGTTCCTGTCCGAGGAGTTCCCCGAGTTCGTCGGAACGGCGTTCAACGATGCGGTGCTGGTCGAGCTCGATGGCAACGACTGGAGCGTCACGGGCGCCAACGATGTCGTCGCGCCGAACAACATCGCGTTCGTCGGCACCAGCCCGATCACGGTGAACAACTCGGGCCCATTGGCGGCAGTCCCCGGGGAAGCGGCTGGGACCACATTCGACGCGGCGACACCGATCCTGTCCGCCCGGTCGCCGATCACGCCCGGCCCGCACTCGCTTTTCATCACCATCTTCGATCAGGGCGACCCGATCTACGACTCGACCGTGCTCATCGACGACCTCCGAGCGTCGACCGTGGTCGACCCGAACGCCGAATGCCCGCGCGGCGCGTTCTCGACTCAAGTCAACCCGCCGAACCGATTCGTGCCCATCACGCCGGCTCGGGTCATCGACACGCGGGGTCCGGCCCCGCTCGGGCTGCCCGGACTGTTGGCGGCGACCACCTCGACCCCATTTCAGATCACCGGAAAGGGTGGATTGCCGGCAAACGGGGTCTCCGGTGTGGTGCTGAACCTCACCGCCACTGAGACGTCAGGTGCCGGCTTCGTGCGCGTCACCCCGTCGGGTAGTACGAGCAACGTCTCGAACTTGAACGTCGAATTCGCCGGCCAGACACTTCCCAACTTGGTGACGGTCCCAGTTTCCGCCGACGGCAAGATCGACTTCTTCAGTCAGTCCGCGACCCACCTCGTCGTCGATGTGTTCGGCTACTACACCCAGGCGGCGTCGGCGACCGCCGGGCGGCTGATCCCGGTCGACCCCACTCGGGTTCTCGACACGCGAGAAGCCAACGGCGTCCCAACCACGACGCGGGTGCCCAGCGGCGGTGTTGTCGACCTGCAGATCGCCGGGCGTGGTCAGGTGCCCGCCACCGGAGCCGCGGCGGTCGTGCTAACGGTGACCGTAACCGAGTCGACGGCCGCCGGATTTGTCACTGTGTGGCCGTCGGGCACCAGCCAGCCGAACACGTCGAATCTGAACGTCGTGCGACCGAACCAAACGATCCCCAATCAGGTCATCGTTCCGCTGGGCACGGGCGGGCGCGTCAGCCTGTTCACTCAGAACGCCGCCCACCTGATCGCCGACGTTGCCGGTTACTTCACCGACGCCAGCGCACCGCTATCGACCACGGGCCTGTTCATCCCCGTAACGCCGAGCCGGGTGCTCGACACCCGCGAGGCCAACGGTGTTGCGGGCACGAGCCGACCTGGGCCCGGCGCGACGGTGTCTCCCGACGTCGCCGGCCGAGGGGGAGTCCCGGCGTCGGGCGTGTCGGCTATCGTCGGCAACACCACCGCGACGGAGTCGATCAACCCGGGTTTCGTGACGGTGTTCCCACGCGGTATCGCCCAGCCCAACGTGTCGAACCTGAACCTCGAGCGACCCAACCAGACGATCGCCAATCACACCACGGTGCGGCTCAACAACGGCGGCATCAGCTTGTTCACGCAGGAGGGTGCGCACTTGCTGTTCGACGTCGCGGGGTTTTATACGTCCTGATCGGCGACGCGGGGTCGGGCGCCGGCGATCTTCAGGGCGGCGGGGGCCGCGGTCAACGTGATGGTGCCGGTCGCGAAGGGTTCCCCGTCGGCCCAGGTCGCCGTGGTGGGCTCGGTCGGCGCGACGACGATCTCGTGGCCTCGGAACGTGTCGACGGCGCGATGCGACATGTGGTCGCCGCCGAACACCTTGGGGAAGAACCGGAGCAACTCGATCCTTCCGGTGGGTCCGACGACGACCACGTCGAGCAGACCATCGGTGGGATCGGCGGCCGGACACACCCGCATGCCTCCGCCGAACAACGCCGTGTTCCCGACGGCTACGAGGGTGGCGTCGAAGCGATGCGACTTGCCGTCGATCGTGATGGTCAGCGGCGTCGGTGCCAGGCGGGGGATCTCGAGAATGGTCGCGACCGTGTAGCGGCGAGCGCCCTTGGGCCACCGCAGGCCGTTGGCCCGGGCGTTGACGCGGGTAGGGAAACCGAGCGTCGCCACCGAGGCGAACCAGCGGTCACCGGCGCGACCGAGGTCGATGGTGACCGGTTCGCCGAGGGCAGCATCGACAGCGTCGTCGATGTTGCCGGTCGCCAGCCCGAGCCCGCGGGCGAAGTCGTTTCCGGTACCGAAGGGAACCACGCCGACCACGACACCCGATCCAGCGAGGGCTGGGAGGAGCGTGTGGACGGTGCCGTCGCCGCCTGCCACGATCACCCGGTCGGGTGCGCCTGCGACCAGCTCGCGGCAACGAGCGACGAGCCCATCAGGCGTCGGAGCGGTCACGATCTCGGGGCCGGCGCCGAGTGCCCTGAGGCGATCGATCGCCCGTGTGAGCAGGTCACGGCCCGATCCTCTGGCCGCGTGCTCGTTGACCAGGACCGGTGTCGTCACCGGGCCGACCGTATCGCCCGCGGGGTCAGAGGACCAGCATGATGCCCTGAGCCGCCCGCCAGCCGAGGTAGGCGCCCGTCGCGGTGAGCAGCAGCCAGAAGTGCCACGGGACCTTGGCTGGCGGCGAGGCCGCGCGGGCGTGGCCCGCCTCGACGGCTCGACCGCATTCGGGACACCGCCCGTCGGTGGCGACGGTGTTGGGGCTCAGGTACCGCTCGCACGGATCGCACCAGGGCATGGCGATCGCCCGGCCGATCAGTCGCGGCGCAGGGCCAGGATCGCGACGTCGTCGGCGAGCGGCCCCGTAGCGTGATCTCGGGCGGTCTCGAGCAATGTCTTGCACAAGACATCCGGGGCGACCGTGGGGTCACGTCGGATCGTCGCCTCGATGCGGCTCTCGCCGAACTGGTCGGATCCGGCGCGCGCCTCGCTGAGCCCGTCGGTGTACAGCACGACAAGATCGTCGCGGTCGAGGGGGATCTCGCGGCTGAAGTACTCGGCGCTCGGATCGAGCATCAGCAATGGTCCCGTCGCGCGGAGCGGCTGGATGTCGCGCTGGTGCCACAGGAACCCGGTCGGGTGGCCGGCCGAGGCGAACCGAACGGTGCCGGCCTCGAGCTCGAACACGACGATGCACGCCGAGATGAACTCTTCGCCACGGTCCATGCCCGACATCTGGACGTTGAGCTCCTCGAGGGCCTGGGCTGGGTCACGGAACTGGCGCAGCAACACCCGCAGGAGCGACTTGGCCTGGAACGCGGTGATCGAGGACTCGATCCCGTGGCCGCTGACGTCGCCGATGACCGCGGCGATCCGGGTGCGGCCGATGCGGAACACGTCGTAGAAATCGCCGGCCATGAGCCCGGTACCGGCCTGGTACGCCCGCCCGATCTGGAAACCGGTGATGTCGGGCAGCTCGTCAGGGGCCAGACGGTCGGCCCACGCACGGGGGGCCAGTTGCTGCTGGGCCAGCACGTCGCGAGCACGGCGCTCGAGATCGAACCGGTGCCGGGCCATGCGGGCCTCGCGCAGGGGATGGCGCACCCGGGAGATCGACGCCAGCGCCGGCAGCGCGACCGCGGCCAAAGCAAGCGTCGCCCACCGCTCGTCGGTCACGCCGATCGTGATCACCGCCGCGCCCAGCAGGGCGTAAAGGACCCCAGTGTGGACGTCGCGATCGAAGTTCGAGCGGGCCAGCGCCAACGCGCCTTCGTCGCCGACGTCGGCCTCGATGTGGCGTATCAGACGCCGGCGCTGCTGGGCCGAGCGGGCCCACACCAGCGCCGCGACCACGCACGCCACACCGACACCCCACAGCACGGCGGTCTCCATGGCGCTGAGACTAGCCGCCACTCCCCCGCCGCCCAAGGGGCGCTGGAGCGTGTCATGCACCTACACGCGTGGGCGGTTCGACGGGCTGATCAGTCGGAGCGTTGGCGGACGCGGAGCTTGACGGGGGTGGCGCCGAGATCGAACGCCTCGCGGAGGCGGCGCTCGAGATAGCGGACGTAGGTCGCCGGGAGGGCCTTGTTGGCGAACAGGGTGAACGTCGGAGGGTCGGTCGCTCCCTGGGTGGCGTAGAGCACCCGGGCGCCGTGCGGGCCGGGCTGCTCGGACTGCGCAGCTCGTATGGCCGCGTTGACCTTGGCGGTGGGGATCCGCCGCTGGTAGGCCTCGATCGATGCGGCGAGGGCCGGCAACAGCCGGTGCACGCCCTTGCCGGTGAGAGCGCTGATCCGCAACGTCGGCGCTTCGCCGATGAAGTGCAGCTTGCGCATCACCTGGCTGGTCGCATCGTGTTTCTGCTCGGTGGAGAGCGTCTCCCACTTGTTCATCAGCACGACGACCGGGCACCCAGCGGCGTCGACGCGCTCGGCGAGGCGCTGGTCCTGGTGGGTCACGCCCGCGGTGGCGTCGATGACGAGCAGGGCCACATCGGCGGTGTCGACGGACTTGAGGGCTCGGACCATCGAGTAGTACTCGGTGTGCTCGTCGATCTTCGATCTGCGACGCATACCGGCCGTGTCGACGAAGCAGATCGGCCCGTGGACGGTCTCGACGACCGTGTCGACCGAATCCCGCGTCGTTCCGGGCCGGTCGTGAACAACCGAGCGCTCGTCTCCGATCAGCCGGTTGAAGAGGGTCGACTTGCCCACGTTGGGCCGCCCGATGATGGCGACCCGGAACACGCGTGGACCATCGGCGTCGGCCGCCGTCTTGTCGAAGGCGTCCTCGTCGTCGGGGTCAAGGGGAGGCAGGAGCGCCACCACCGCGTCGAGCAGGTCGCCGGCGAGGCGCCCGTGGAGCGCGCTGACCGGCAGCGGGTCGCCGAGCCCCAGGCCCAGGAAGTCCCACACCGCCGGCTCGTGGTTGGTGGCGTCGACCTTGTTCACCACGACGAGCGTCGGACGACCCGTACGGCGGAGCAGCTCGGCGACCCGGGCGTCCTCGTCGGTGAGACCGACCGTCGCGTCGACGACCAGCAAGATCACGTCGGCGGCCGCGATGGCCCGCTCGCTCTGCTCGGTGACCAACTTGTCGAGCGCATCGCCGGCCGCGAGCCACCCGCCGGTGTCGACGAGGCGGAAGGGGCGACCGGTCCACTCGGCCGCGACCTCTTTGCGATCTCGGGTTACGCCCGGCTTCTCCTCGACGATCGCCTCGCGGCGGCCCAGGATGCGGTTCATCAGCGTCGACTTGCCCACGTTGGGTCGCCCGACGATGGCGACGGTTGGGAGCTCGTTCATCGGGGGAACTCCGCTCGGTCCAGGGCCCGGCGCAGGGACACGCCGTCGGTCGTGACGATCTCGACCGGGCGGGGCAGGTCGTCGGGTGTCAGCCCGTCGAGGAACCGGCCTTGATTGAGGCACACGTCGGGCAGCAGGTAGCGGTCGCCGGCCGGCTGCTCGGCCAGGGCGGCGGCGAGATCGGCGCCGACCATCAGACCGGCCACCCCGACATTGCCACCGAAGAACCGGTTCTCGACCACAACGATGCGCACGTCGGCCCGGTCCAGCGTGGCTATGAGCGGTTGGAGCACCTGGGCCCCGAACGGGCCGGTCAGCACGGCGGTGGCGCCGGGGCGCGACGGCCGGGATCCGATCGTCACCATCACGTCACCGGCGCGCGACGCAGGCCGGTAGTCCGAGCCTTCAGAGCCGTCGGCCCACGCGAAGAACCCCGGCTGGACTCCGATCGGTGTGTCGACGCGACCGTGGAACGCCTCGTCGAAGGCCCGGGCCATGCCGATGCCGTCTTCGTGCATCGGGAACCCCTCGTAGGCCTCGGCCGGCGGAAACGGCTGACCCGCCATCAGGTAGTACTCGTCGGCGGCGAAGACGAGGCGCCGCCCGAACAGCTCGAGGTAGAGCTCCTGCCACCGGTGCACGACGTCGAGCACGTCGTGCACCTCATCGGCGGTGTGGGGGCGCATGCGAGCCTCCGTGTTGAACTTGCTCACGCCGAGTGGCACGACGCACAGCGTCGCCAACTCCGCGTAGCGATCGGCGATGTCGGTAAGCGTCTGCTCGAGCACGTCGGCGCCGTTGACCCCCGGGCACACCACCACCTGGCCGTGGACCTCGATGCCGGCGTCGAGGAGGGCTCGCAACCAGCGCAGGCTCGTCGCGCCTCTCCGGTTGCGAAGCATCTCGGCCCGCAGCGCCGGGTCGGTGCAGTGGATGCTGACGTTGAGCGGCGAGAGTCGCTCGCTGATGACTCGTTCGAGGTCGAGCTCGGTGAACCGGGTGAGGGTCGTGTAGTTGCCATACAGGAACGACAGCCGGTAGTCGTCGTCCTTCAGGTACAGGCTCTTCCGAAGGCCCTTGGGCAACTGGTAGATGAAGCAGAACTCGCAGTGGTTGTCACACGTGCGCACGGCGTCGAAGATCGCCGCGTCGACTTGGGCGCCGAGCGGTTCACCGGGCCTCTTGGCCACCGTCACGGAGCGCTCGAGCCCCCCACGACGAACGTCGATCTCGATGTCGGGCTCGTCGACGAGCAGCTGATAGGCGATGACGTCTCGCGGTACCTGACCGTCGATCGACACGACCTCGTCACCGACGAGTAGCCCGGCGCGGGCCGCCGGGGAGTCGGGCGCGACGGCGACGACGCGTGGAGCAGACACCCCGGCAGCCTACGTGCGACCCGCGGTCTTGGAACTGGTGGGTAGCGGGTCAGCGCGCCGCCGTAGAGTCGACGCTGTGATCGTCCAGGTCGAAACCCGCCGGCCCGGCGACGAGGAGCAGCGGCTGGCGCTCGGCCGGGAGGTCTTCGGCAACCGGTCCTACGACCCTCCCCCGCCGCTTCATCCCGCCGCGGCTGACCTGTGCGTCTACGACGGCGCCGAGCTGGTCGCGGGAGCGGCCTGTATCTCGATGGGTCAGTACTTCGGCGGCGTTCGCGTCGCCATGGGCGGTCTGGCGTCGGTGGCGGTGCGCCCCGACCGGCGGGGCTCTGGTGTGGCGAAGCGACTTGTCCGGGCGTCGCTGGAAGCAATGGCCGAGCGGGGCGAGGTCATCTCGATGCTGTACCCGACCACCGCCCAGCTCTACCGTCACCTCGGCTACGAGATCGCCGGTGGGCACGGTGAGTCGGCGATCCCGATCGATCGATTGCCGAGCGCCACCAAGATGTCGCAGCCAGAGATCGTCGATCCCGGCGATGTCGCGCTCGAACGTCGGCTCTACACCGAGGTGGCGCCACACGGGCACGGGTGGATCGACCGATCCGACTCGCTGTGGGAACGCACCACGTGGTTCGTGGCCCATCAACAGACCGCTCGCGTCTACGCCGGGCGCCGCGACGGCCGCATCGTGTGGACGGTGCGGTACAGCCAGACCACACCGTCGGGCTCTGATCGGTGGTACGACATCGAAGTGGATGACCTCGTCGCGCTCGACCGGAGCGCCCTCGTCGATGCCTTGGCCTTTCTCGGAGCAAATGGAACCGTCGCCGGCCGCATCGTCACGACTGCCGCTCCAATGGCCATCGCCCAGGCGCTCGATCACGCGCCGGCCCTCAATCCGGTGTCGTGGCACCCGTGGATGCTGCGGATCGTCGATGTGGCAGGAGCGATGCAGGCTCGCCGACCGTTGGGCTACGAGACGGCTCGGGTCGAGCTGAGCGTGCACGACGACGTGTTGGTGGCCAATTCCCGGCGATGGGTGGTCGAGCTCGCGGACGGCATCGTCACGGTCGAGCCCGGCGGTTCCGGTACCGTCGAGCTCACGGTCGGCACGCTCGCATCCCTGTACACCGGGTGGCTCGATCCCCGGCGAGCGGCTATCGACGATCAGCTCATAGGTGCCGGTCCGGGCGACCTCGAGGCGCTGCGCCGGTTGTTCACCGCGCCGGCACCGTGGTGCCCCGACTTCTTCTGAGCCCGTCCAGTACCCTTTCTCGTGTGGCCGTCGAGAAGGTGTTGCTGGCGTCGCCGCGCGGATTCTGCGCCGGGGTCGAAATGGCGATCAAGGCGTTGGCGTGGATGGTCCGAGCGTTCGAGCCGCCGGTGTACTGCTACCACGAGATCGTGCACAACCGGCTAGTGGTCAAGCGGTTCGAGGACCTGGGCGTCGTGTTCGTCGACGACATCGCCGAGGTACCGCCGGGCGCTCCCGTGATGCTGTCGGCGCACGGTTCGGCTCCTCAGGTCGTCGCCGACGCACATGCGCAGGGCGGGTACGTCGTCGATGCCGTCTGTCCATTGGTCACCAAGGTGCACCACGAGGTGAAGGTCCGAGCGCGGAAGGGCTACCGGGTCGTCTACGTGGGCCACGAGGGTCACGAGGAAGCGGTCGGCACGATCGCGGTGGCGCCCGAGTCGATCTCGCGAGTCGAGACTCCTGCCGATGTCGCCGCGCTCCCCGACTTCGACCAACCCGTGGCGCTGCTGGCCCAGACGACGCTCAGCCACCTCGATTGGCGGAGTGTGCTCGACGCCACCCGCGAACGCTACGTCGACATGTGGATGCCGGGACGAAGTGACCTGTGCTTCGCCACGACCAACCGGCAAGAGGCGCTGATGGCGATGGCGCCGCGATGCGACGCGGTTGTCGTGATCGGGTCGGCCAACTCCTCGAACACCAACGCCCTGGCCAAGATCGCCCGCGAGTCGGGCTGTGCCCGCGTCTACCGTGTGAACACCGCCGCCGAGCTCCCCGACGACCTGTCGGGCGTGGTCGGACTCACCGCCGGGGCGTCGGCACCCGAGGAGCTGGTCGAGGCCGTCATCGCCCGATTGGCCCCGCAAGACGGCGTCGAGGAGGTGCGCGTCAGCGACGAGGACGAGTACTTTCCGCCACCCCGCAACCTTCGAGACCTGCTCGCCGTGATCGATGCCGCGGCGACGTTCGGGCTCGGTGGGCCGGTCGCCGATCGCTTCCCGGTCGACGATCGCTCCCTCGACGCCAGCGAGGTCCTCGCCCAGCTGGGGTAGAGGTCCAGCGTTCAGCCCGCCAGGATCTGCGCTTCGTCGAACAGGGTCTGGAGGCGTTGGCGGAGCTGTTCGGAGTGGTCGCGCACCGCCCGGCGCGGCACGCGACCATTGACGAGCGCCGGCGGTTCGAGGGGTTCGCCGATCACGAAGGCGATCTTGCGCGGATACACGAACTTCGAGCCCTTCGGCATGATGCGCTCGGTGCCGCCGATTCCGACGGGGACGATCGGGACCTGAGCCCGGCCCGAGACGAACGACGCGCCCTCGTGCATGTCGTCGGACTTGACGATCGGTCCCGACCGGCGCGTGCCCTCCGGGAACATGACCAGCGGCTCACCGCGGGCGAGCACAGCCTGCGCAGCGCGAAGAGCCGCCCGGTCGGCGGTGCCCCGCTCCACGGGGAACCCCCCGATTGACGTCAGGAACCACCCGCCGGCACGCGTCTTCCACAGGCTCTCCTTGCCCATGAACCGCATGGTTCGGGTCGTGAGGATCGAGGCCAGCGGCGTGTCGGCGTTGGACCGATGAACCGGCGACAAGATGAAGGGTCGACCGGTCGGAATGTTCTCGCGGCCGACGATCTTGGCCCGCAACCAGGTCCGGGCGAGCACCAGCACGGCGAAGCGCAAGAACCGGTAGGTCATCCGCTGCGGCACGCTCATGCGCCCCGCCAGATCGGCACCACCCGACGGATCGTTGTCGTCATCCACGTCAGCGCTCATCGAGCAACTCCACCACACGATCGACCACTTGGTCGATGTCGAGATCGGACGTGTCGAGCACGACCACGTCGGGGGCGAGATCGTGTTCGGTCAGCAAGGGGCTGGTGGCCCGGTTCGAATCGGCGGTGTCGCGTCGGTCGAGATCGGCGGCGACCGCGTCGATGTCGGCACGTGACACCTCGCGGGCGCGCCGGATGGCGCGGATCTCCGGTCGAGCGGTCAGGTAGAGCTTGAGGACGGCATCGGGAAACACCACCGACCCGATGTCGCGACCTTCGACCACTCCTCCCCCACGTTCGGCGACCCAAGCCCGTTGGCGGGCGACCAGCTCGGCTCGCACCGCGGGGTTGGCGGCGACGGTGCTCACCGCCACGGTGACCTCGGGCCCCCTGATGGCCTCGGTGGCGTCGAGGCCATCGACGGTGACGGTCGGCCGGCCGACGTGGATGTCGATGCGGCGGGCCAGCGCGGCCACGGCGTCGCGGTCGGCGGGGTCGACGCCGTGGTGCAGCGCCGCGAACGCCACCGCCCGGTACATGGCGCCGGTGTCGAGGTACTCGAGCCCAACGCGGTCGGCCACGACTTGGGCCGCCGTCGACTTGCCCGACCCGGCCGGGCCGTCGATGGCAAGCACCCGATCCGGTGCCGGCACGCGAAGCGTGTCGAGGGTCGCGAAGTAGGCGGGGAAGGTCTTCGCGACGCACCCCGGATCGGCGATCGCCACGCCCCGCACTCGCAAACCGATGAGCGCCAGCGCCATAGCGATGCGGTGGTCGTCGTAGGTGGCGAACATCGTCGGCTCGGGAGTTCCGGGGTCGATGGTGAGCCCGTCGGGGTCGATGGTCGCAGCGATCCCGGCTCGTCCGAGCTCGGTGACCATGGCGCCGACCCGGTCGGACTCCTTGGTGGTGCGGATGAAGCCGACGCCGGTGATCGACGTCGGGCCCTCGGCGAACGGTGCGACGGCTCCCAAGGTCGGCACGAGGTCGGACATGGCGCCGAGGTCGACGGTGATGCCCCGGAGGTGGGGCGTGCCGACGACGGTGAGGCCCTCGGTGTGATCAGCGACGCGGCACCCCATCGCTTCGAGCACCTCGACGAAACGGGTGTCGCCCTGAGCCGACTGGCGGTCGAGACCGCGCACCGTCACCCGGCCACCGGTGACCGCCGCCGCGGCGAAGAAGTAACTCGCCGCCGAGGCATCGGGTTCGACGTCGTAGCGGCGGGCCGAATATCCGCCCGGCTCGATCACGAACCGTCGAGGGCACCCCCGAGGGTCTTCTTCGACGGCGATGGTTGCTCCGAAGTCGCGCATCACCGCCACCGTGAGATCGAGGTACGGCACCGACACCGGCTCGCCGGCGAGCTCGACGATCAACCCATACGGCAGCGCCGGACCGGCGAGCAGGAGACCCGAGGCGAACTGGCTCGACGTATCCGCGGCGATGGTCACGGTCCGACGCCCGCCTGAGTCCGTGGGCCCATCGACCTCGACGGTGACCGGCAGACCCCCGCCGACAGCGGCGTCGACTACCGTGACGCCGAGATCTCCCAATGCGGTGATCAGCTCGGCGAAGGGGCGGCGCCTCAGCTGGTCGTGGCCGTCGATCGTGTACCGCCCGGCGCCGAGGATGGTCGCACCGAGGAGGAATCGGGCGGTGGTCCCCGATTGGCGGGCATCGAGCGAGCGGGGACCGTGCACCCAGCGCCCGCCGGTTCCGTAGACGGTGATCGTCTGGCTGTCGGGAGCGACCGTGACGCGAGCGCCGAGCACCTCGAGGCAACCGATCATCGCCTCTGTGTCGTCGGCGACCAGGGCTCCGTGAAGTACCGATGACCCGTTGGCGAGCGCCGCCGCCACGAGCGCCCGGTTGGTGATGCTCTTCGAACCAGGAACATCGACGACTGCTCTCGGCGCACGCGCCAGCGGTTCGATGACCAGCGGGTCGGGGAGCTCGGGGTGCGCGGGCACGGCGGCAGATGTCATTCGAGCGGTTGCGACGAGGGCCGGTAGCCGTTGGCCATGAGGCCGCCGATGAGGCGCTCGGCCCGGGCGGCGTCGACCACCAGCGTGATGACCCCGCGCTGGCCCTCCGACGAGTGGGCGATCTCCAGGTCGTAGATGTTGGCGTCGAGCTCGGCCGCGAGCGATGCGACGGCGGCGATCTCGCCTTTCCGGTCGAGCACCGGAACCCGCACCTCGGCGAGGTTCTCCGGGCGGGGTGCGCCCGAAGGCAGGTTCATGCGGGCCCGCCGGGCTTGAGTGAGGTTGGCGAGCAGACCGGCCCGATCGCCGCCGGCGACCTGGCTGCGGACCTCGCCGAGGGCGCCGATCAAGGCATCGAGTGTGTCGACCACGGCGGTCTGATTGGCAGCACAGATGTCGGGCCAGATCCCCGGATGGCCCGCCGCGATGCGGGTCATGTCACGGAACCCGCCGGCGGCCAGCCGCAGCAGCGCCGCGTGCTCGGCCGCGCGGTCGTCGGCCAGGCGCATGAGCGTGACGGCGGTGAGGTGCGGGACATGCGAGACCATAGCGACCATCCGGTCGTGCTGGTCGGGGGCCAAGGCCACCACGTCGGCTCCGAGCGAGGCCACGACGTCTCGCACCGTGGCGAACGCGGCGTCGCTCGTCGCCGCGGTCGGCGTGAGGACCCACACCGCACCGGAGAACATGTCGGGCCGGGCTCCGGACAGGCCGTCCTGCTCCGAGCCGGCCATCGGGTGACCGGGGACGAACCGGGGATCCTCGACGGCGGCGGCGATGCTGGCCTTGACGCTGCCCACGTCGGTCACCAGTCCATCGGTCTCGTCGAGGGCCCGGCGGACTGCTTCGGCAACGTGACCGACGGGCGTGGCGACGATCGTGAGGTCAGCTCGGCGGTCGAGCTCGCCGGCGGCGTCGATGACTCCCAGCTCGATGGCCCTGTCCTCGACGCCTGCCGCGCTGTCGACGCCCACGACCTGCCAGCCGCGCTCGCGCAGCCCCGCCGCGATCGATCCACCGATCAGGCCGAGGCCGATGACGTTGGCGCGACGTTGGCTCATCGGTCCGCCGGCGCTGAAACAGGGCTCATTGCGGGAGCGAGGTCGGCAGCGTCGCGGCGCGGTGGAGGAACACATGGCGCAGCTCCGAGCGGGCACGGTCGGTCTGGAGGTGGGCCATGACTCGAACGCACATGGCCAGCGAGCCCGGAACCGGGATCTCCAACGAGCACATGAGCGGCACGTCGGTGAGACCGAACCGCCGGGCCGCCTCGGCGGGGAACATCGACGATATGTCGCCGGTGACCGTGAAAAGCACCGACACCCAATCGTCGTGGGCAACATCGTTACGTGAGGCCATCTCGGTCAGCAACTCGACGACGCGTTCGGTCAGTTGCTCGCGATCGTCGGCCTCGACGGTGGTCGCGCCTCGCAACGCTCGAACTGTCCTGGGCACCTGCGGATCGTACCGGCGTAGGTCGCCCGACCATCCGATGTTCAGCGGGTCGGGTGAGGCCGTGGTCATGCGGGAAGCTATTTGGAGCGCACGGCGGTCTGGTCCTAATCCCCGATGGCGAAGGCGGCACGCTCGAGCTCGCGGACCTCGACGCGGGTCAGCTCACGCCAGTGGCCGGGGCGCAGGCGGTGGTCCCGGACCGGGCCAATCCGCGTGCGGACGAGTCGCGTTACCGGATGGCCCACCGCGTCGCACATCCGGCGCACTTGACGGTTGCGGCCTTCATGGATCACGAGCCGGATGACATCGACCGCCAGCAACGAGGCCTTGGCGGGCGCGGTGAGCCCGTCCTCGAGTTCAACCCCCTCGCGGAGCCGACGCAGTGCGGCCCGTGACGGCCGGCCCTCGACCTGGACCATGTACTCCTTGTCGACCCCGAACGACGGATGGGTCAGGCGATGGGTCAGCTCACCGTCGTTGGTGAGCAGGATCAGGCCTTCGGTGTCGACATCGAGACGACCCACCGGGTACACCCGACGATCGTCAGGCACGAGCGAGACCACCGTCGGCCGACCCTGCGGGTCCGACGCCGTGCTGACCACTCCGACTGGCTTGTTCAGCAGGTAGTACACCGAGTCCGGTCTCGTGCCCACGACGATGCCATCGACCTCGATGCGGTCGGCATCGGGATCGACCCGCCGACCCAGATCGGCGACGACGCCGTTCACGGTCACCCGTTCGTCACGGATCAGTTCCTCGCTGATCCTCCGGCTCCCGAAACCGGCCTGTGCGAGCACCTTCTGCAGACGCTCACCGTCGGGCTCGTCGGTCACTCGCGGTCCGACTCGAGGCTCTCAGCGGTCGCCGCGAGGTCGATCTCGGGCGGCGGGCTGGCGACGATGTCGTCGTCGGAGACCCGCAGGCCCCGCTCGAGGGCCTCGAGAATGTCGGCCTCGGGCACGAACCCGCCGAGCGGCGGAAGGTCCTGAACGCGATCGAGCCCCAGCTTCTGGAGGAACAACCGGGTCGTGCCGAACATGACGGCGTTGCCCGGCCCAGGGTCTCGCGACACCTCGTCGATGTAGCCGCGATGCTGGAGGGTTCGCACGACCGCATCGACGTTGACGCCCCGGATCGCCGCGACCTGAGCCCGGCTGATCGGCTGCTTGTACGCCACGATCGCCAGAGTCTCGAGAGCGGCACCGGACAGCCTGCTCGACTGACCGTCGAGCACGAAGCGCTCCACGTAGGCGGCCATGTCGGGATGGCTCTGGAAGCGGTATCCCCCCGCCACCCGGACCAGCTGGAACCCTCGCCCAGCCATTTCGAGCTCGGCGGCGAGGGCGCGGCAGGCCTCGTCGACCTCGGACACGCCCACCTCGACCAGCTGGGCTAGCAGATGGGGATCGACGGGATCCTCGGCGACCATGATGATCGCCTCGATGGCCCGGCGGGTCTCGGTGGAGAGCGAGCTCACAGCTGGTCGATCCTTCATCCCTCGTAGGAGTCGGTCTCGTGGTCCGCCGCCGACGAGTCGCCGCCGAGCCACCGGATCTCGATGTCGCCGAACCGTTCGGTTTGGGTCACGTCGATGAGCCCCTGCTTGAACAGCTCGAGCACGGCGAGGAACCGCACCACGACCTCGATCCGTTCGGCCAAGCCCTCGGTCAGGCGCCGGAAGCTGGCCCGGCGCAGGACCGGAAGCTCGTCGAGGAGCTCGAGCACGGCGTCGGCCACGCTGATCCGCATAGGAGCGATGTGCTGGAGATCGACCCGCGGCGTCGGGCGAGGGGTGGACGCCCGCAGGTAGGCGGCGCGCAACTGAGCCGGCGTGACCGAGGCCAACAGGTCGGGCGCGAGTCCGAAGAAGCGCTCCTCGAGCCCGGCCCGCCGAGGGAACGAGCGGCCCGCGTCGTGCTCGATGCGGCGCAGCGCGACGGCGGCGTCCTTGAACGTCTTGCACTCGATCAGCCGGGCGAGGAGCAGGTCGCGCTCCTCCCACAGCGCCAGCTCGTCGTCGAGGTCGTAACGCTCGTCGTCGGGCAGCAACCGGCGGGCCTTGAGCTCGACGAGCGTGGCGGCGATCAGCAGGAACTCGGTGGCGAGGTCCAGGTTGCAGCGTTCCAACTTGTCGAGCTCGGCGATGTAAGCGTCGACGATGTCGGCCAACTTGACCTCGTACAGATCGACGTCGTCGCGCAGGATCAAGTGCAACAGCAGATCGAACGGTCCGTCGTAGACCGGGGTGTGCACCTCGAAGCTCATTCCGGGAACGAGCCTACCTACTGGTGGTCGACATGGCGGCTCTGGCGCAGGCCGCTACCGGTAACCTGCCGCCGTGCCTCGTGTCTTCTCGGGTATCCAGCCCACCGGCGACATCCATCTCGGCAACTACCTCGGCGCGCTAACGAACTGGGTCGAGATGCAGCATCGCACCGACGCCGTCTACTGCATGGTGGACCTCCATGCCCTCACGGTTCCACGCGATCCGGCCGAGCTTCGCGACGCCACGCTGCGGATGGCCCGCATGCTGCTCGCCATCGGCATAGACCCCGAGGTGTCGACCCTGTTCGTGCAGAGCCAGGTCCGTGAACACTCCGAGTGTGCCTGGCTCATGCAGTGCTCGGTCAGTTTCGGCGAGCTCGGCCGCATGACCCAGTTCAAGGACAAGAGCGACCGGGCCTCGTTCATCTCGGCCGGGCTGTTCACCTACCCGGCGCTACAGGCCGCCGACATCTTGCTGTACGACACCGACCAGGTGCCCGTCGGCGAGGATCAACGCCAGCACATCGAGCTCACTCGCGACATTGCCGAGCGCTTCAACGGTCGGTTCGGCGACGTGTTCGTGCTCCCCGAGGCCGTGTTCCCGCCCGCAGGCGCTCGGGTCATGGACCTCCAGGAACCGACGAACAAGATGTCGAAGTCGACCGAGTCCGACCTCGGGACGATCTTCGTGCTCGACGACCTGAAAGCGGTCGAGAAGAAGATCAAGCGGGCGGTCACCGACTCCGAGACCGAGGTTCGCTTCGATGTGGCCGCCAAGCCGGGCGTGTCGAACCTGTTGTCGATCCTCGGCGCCGCGACCGGCGCCGACCCCGCGGCGCTGGCCGTCTCATATGCCAGCTACGGCCCGCTCAAGGCCGATTGCGCCGAAGCGGTCGTCGAGCTGCTCCGCCCCGTGCAGGCCCGCCACGCCGAGCTGGTGAGCGACCCCGGCGAGACGGCACGACTGCTAGCGATGGGCGCCGACAAAGCTCGCGAGGTCGCGTCGACCACCATGTCGCGCGCCCGCGCTGCCGTCGGCCTCTTGGGGACCGAGTAGGTCCGCCGGACGTGCGAGTCTGACTCCGTTCACCTCCCGGGTGACGTCGCGTGCATGCGGAGGCGACAAGCCCACGTTGCTGGCTGGGTCGGATCGACGGATCGGCCTCGTACCTTGGCCCTGTCCGCTCGCCCCCTTACTCGCATTCTCGGGTCACATCGTCGAGGCGAAGCGGCGAAGCCGAACGTCGAACGTGGCGATGATTGCCGGTGTGCTCTCGGCAAGGGCCAGGACGCAGCAGTCGGGCATCTTCAGGCCCGTCTCGACGCGGAGACGGGCGAGTTGCCACGGGTCGACGGGGGCGCTGTCGACCTTGACGCCGATCGCAGCCAGGTCCTGCCACACCGCGTCTGCTGCACGCCGACGGGTTGGTGCGACGAGCACCTCGGCAAACGTGATGGCGTGCACGAGGAGCGGGGGCGCGCTCTCGGCGAGCAGGTCGACGGCCTCGGCGTGGTGAGCATCATCGGGGTCGAGGTATGCGATCAACACGCTCGCATCGACGACGATCACTCGGGCCAGTCCCCGCGAAGCTCGTCGAGGTAAGCCGGTGGGTAGAAGCCGGGGTGATGCCCGGCCCGATCTTGTACTACAGCGCGGCGTCGATCCTGGCGCGAGGCCAGCGCCTCTGAGCCGAGGCGGACCAATCGGCGCAAGAGGTCGGCGCGACTCTCGCCCGGGTACAACGTTGCGGCCGCGTCGAGGGCGGCCGCGAGGTCGGTGGTCTCGGTGAGCACGTGACGCGGGAGGGCTGTAGGCACGTCACAAGTGTAGCACTCAACCACTCGGTGCGACACCGAGGGGTCGGGCTAGTCGTTGTCGGCGGTGTCCAACGCCGTGGCGTACGCGGGGTCGATGCTCCAGGTGTCGGGCGGCTGGTGGTGCTCGCGGGCCCAGGCGACGGTGAGCGCGTCGCTGCCGGCCATCGCGAGCAGGTCGGCGCCAAGCGTCGGGTGCATCAGGTACAGGCCGAGCCGCCGGGTGAAGCCGCTGGTCGCGGCCCATACGGGAGCCGAGTCGCGGCCCGCGACCTTGGCCGAGAGCGTCGCGGCGACCCGGCCGTAGGTGCCGAGGTTGGCCTCGATCTTGCCGACGTCGTGC
>CAYMJU010000034.1:0-16917 GCA_964390555.1 uncultured Acidimicrobiales bacterium
ACTCACCGCCATCTGCACCACCAAACCAGCGGTCGGCGTCCGCGAGCCGGTTGGTGACCCCGACGAGCCGGCCCCGGAACCCGCTGCGCCGCCGAAGTCTCCGGCCGAACCGCCGTGTGTTTGCGGGCATGACGGGTTGTCGTTGCTGCCGAGGGTCAGCATCGGGGTCCTCGTCGATTACGACACCCTCACCACTGGCCTGCACGAGGACAGCACATGCATGTATGAGACCGGCGACGTGATCGCTCCGTCGCTCGCCCGGACACTGGCGTGTGACGCCGACCTGTACCCGGCGTTGGTCAACACGGCGCGCGACGTCTTGGACATCGGCCGCCAGACCCGGATCGTGAACCGGGCGCAACGCCGTGCCCTCGCCATCCGCGACCGGGGTTGCGTGCACCCCGGATGTACCGCACCACCGGCGTGGTGCGACGCCCACCACGTGATCGAGTGGTGGGGGCCACGGCGCGGGCCGACCAACGTCGACAACCTCGTCTTGCTATGCCGGTATCACCACACGCAGCTACACCGCGGCGCCTGGCAGTTACCCCAGGCGATCATCGACCGAGCCGAACACGACTACACCCGCCACCAACACGACCAACAAACCGAACGCGAACGCCGGTGGGAACACGGTCAGCCTCGACAACCAGTGCGAGCCGGACCGCCATGACCGGCGCGCAACGAGGCCGGTCAGAGGATCGCGTTGTCGATCTTGAGCTTGATGATCTGGTCGTAGTCGAGGCCGAGCTCGAGCAGGACCTCGTCGGTGTGCTCGCCGTGTTGCGGGGCGCGGGTCAACGTCGGCCGATCCTTGTCGAACTGCACCGGGCTCGGCACGAGCGGGAAGTGCTGTCCGTCGGCCCCCTCGACCTGACGGATGTACCCGTTGGCGTGAACCGCGGGGTCGTCGTAGAGGTCGAGCCCGGCTTGCACCGGCGACCAGACACCCTTGACGTCGGCGAGCGCCGCCTTCCATTCGGCGTAGGTTCTGGTGGCGAACACCTCGTCGAAGATCGCCATGGCTTCGGCACGGTTGGCGTAGATCGCCGCGGCATCCTTGAACCTCTCGTCACCGACCAGATCCGGTCGGCCGATCGCGGTGACCAGCTCGGGCCAGAAGCGCTCGGCCTGCAACATCATCAGCTGGATCAAGCGCCCGTCGCTCGTGAGGTACCGGTTGGCGAGCGGGTTCGGCATGGTGTCGCGGGTGATGCGCGGCACGGCCTGACCCTCGAACAGCTTCGACATCACGACCGCGGGAGAGTTGACGAACATGCCGAACGCCAGGAGCGACACATCGACGATCGACGTCTCGCCGGTCTTCTCGCGGTGGTACAGCGCGGCGGCGACACCGCCGGCGATCGTGTGCCCGCCCGGTAGATCGCCGAACGCCGGCGGCTGAGTGGGCCCGAAGACGTCGCTCTCGCCGGTGAGCGCGGCCAACACCCCGGACCGGGCGTAGTACGAGGAGCCGTCGTAGCCGCCCTTGTCGCGGTCGGGGCCGTCGTCGCCCTGCCCGTGACCCCGCACATAGATGATGTTCGGGTTGACGGCCCGGATGTGCTCGACGTCGATCTGCGCCCGCTGGCGAGCGCCGGGCAGGAAGTTGGTGAGGAACACGTCGGCGGTCTCGCACAACCGGTAGAGCAGCGCCCGACCCTCGGGATGGTGGAGATCGATCGCGACAGACCGCTTGCCGTGGTTCGGTTGCTCCACGAAGAAGTTGGCGCTGCTGGCGCCCGACGGCACCAGGCCCGACGACACCAGGCCGCGTTGGGGGTCACCACCAATCGGGTGCTCGATCTTGAGCACGTCGGCGCCCCACTCGGCCAGAATCGCGCCGGCGGCAGGCACGAAGGTCCACGCCGCGACCTCGACCACCCGGACACCCTGCATCGGCTTCATGGTTCGCTCCCCTTCGTCGCGCGCCGACGCGGCCGCGGCGCGCACCATTG
The DNA here is from genome assembly GCA_964390555.1 of uncultured Acidimicrobiales bacterium. GTDB lineage: Bacteria > Actinomycetota > Acidimicrobiia > Acidimicrobiales > SHLQ01 > CAVTWS01. Next base: position 1,959 of record CAYMJU010000034.1, read on the forward strand.
TGTCGCGCGTCGGCCGGGCGGCCCTACTCGATCGGCGCCGCCGGGCGCGGGGCACCGTCGACCATGATCAGAGTGCCGCTGGAGTTGGCGTGGCGGATCCCGACCACGGCCTGGTATTCGTCGGAGTTGTACCACGCGGTCGCGGTGGCGCGGTCGGGGAACTCGATCACGACGACCCGCCCGACGGGTCCGTCGCCTCCCTCGATCCAGTCGGCGGGTCCGCCCCGCACCAAGATCTTTCCGCCGTGCGCCCGGATGCTCGCGCCCGACCCTGCCATGTACGGCTGGTACGCCTCGAGGTCGGCCACATGGATGCGGGCGATCACGTAGCACGGAACGATCTCGTCGGCCACCGGGCTACCCCGCGGCAGCTTCGATGTAGGCGGGCGGTTCGCCGCCGCCGTGGACCTGGAGGTTGGCACCGCTGATGTACGACGCCAGGGGCGAGGCGAGGAACACGCACGCGTCGCCGATGTCGGACGGCAGCGCCAGACGCCCGAGGGGCACACCGGCGCTCACCCGCTCGATCCCGGCTTCGTCGCCGTAGTAGAGGTGCGCCTGCTCGGTGCGCACCATGCCGGCTGTTACGACGTTGACGCGCACCTTGGGCGCCCATTCGCAGGCGACCGTCTGGGTGAAGCTCACCAGCCCGGCCTTGGCGGCACCATACGCCGCGGTCATCGGGGTGGGGCGCATGCCGCTGACGCTGCCGATGCTCACGATCGAACCGCCGGTCTCGTTGTGCTGCATCCAGTGGTTGGCCCGCTGGGAGACGAAGATGGCCGAGAATAAGTTGAGGGCCACGATCCGCTCGGTGAAGCGGGGCGTGGCGGTCGTCGTGTCAGCGGGCGGCGACCCGCCGGCATTGTTGACGGCCACATCGAGCCGCCCCAGTTGCTCGACGACCCGGTCGACCATGGCCCACGCGGCCTCGCCGTCGCGCAGGTCGACGGGAAAGTAGGTCCAGCTCTCGGGCAGTTCGCCGCTCGGCTGGCGCGCACACACGGCGATGGTGGCGCCCGCGTCGGCGAAGCGCTGGGCGATGCCGCGACCGACGCCCTTGGTCCCGCCGGTGATCAGGACCACCTGCCCGACGAGGTCGATGTCGAGCGACATGTCAACACCCTGCCACAGGCATCAGGCCGGACGCTCGACGGGGGCGTCGAGCACGGCCCGGGCCTCGGCCAGCTCGTCGATCTCGGCGTCGGCGTATCCCAGCTCGCGGAGCAGCTCACGGGTGTGCTCGCCGCACATGCACGGACCTCGCGCCACCACCCCGGACGTCTCGGAGAACGACAGCAGCAGGCCCGGGTCTTCGAATCGGCCGACGCCCGGCGCCCAAGTCTCGACGATGAGCCGGTCGGCGCGCGCCACCGGGTCGTCGAAGACAGTGCGGCAGAAGTCCTCATCGACGATCTCGGCCGGTACGCCGGCGGTGTCGAGGGTCGCGAGCCACCCGTGCGCCGGCCGGCCGGCGAATGCGGCTTCGAGCGCCGCCTCGCCGGTGGCGCCGAGCACCGACTCGAACGCGGCTCGGTGGCCGTCGGTGATGGCCGCCACGAAGACCCACTCGTCGTCGAGCGTTCGGTACATGCGGTAGCAGGGCGTAAAACCGTGACCGGAGGCGTCGACATGGCCCCAGTCGGCCGGCCGGCCATCGTCGTATACCCACGCGTACGACGTGGCGAGGAGGCCGGCGTTCACGATCGAGGTGCTGAGCGCCTGCCCCTCGCCGGTGATCTCGCGGCGGTAGAGGGCCGAGGTGATGGCGATGGCGGCGAGCATGGCGTTGCCGGTGTCGCCCATGTTCGACCGGCTCCACATCGGCGGGTTGCCGGCGTCGATCCCTCCGTCCTCCCATTCGGTGCCCACCAGGGCGGCGGCGGTCTGATCGGTACCGGGGAGATCCGATCGCGGGCCCTTCTCGAACCCGCGGGTGTTGCAGTACACGAGCCGGGGGTACTTCGCGTGCAGGGTGTCGTAGTCGAGACCCAGTCGCGCCATGGCCCCGGGGCGCCAGTTGACGGTGAGCACATCGGCGGTACCGATCAGCTTGCCGAGGGCCTCGAGCGCTTGCGAGTTCTTGAGATTGAGGGCGATGCTGCGCTTGCCCCGGTTCGTACCGAGGCCCATGTGGGTGCCGGCCCAGAAGCCGTCGTACATCGCCATTACCTTGATCACGTCGGCGCCCAGGTCCGCAAGGACACGCCCGGTGAACGGGCCGGCGACGCCGAGCCCGAGATCCAGGACCCGGATGCCCGCCAGCGGATGGGCGAGCGCTTGCCCCGTCCCCGCCGGCGTCGCGACAGCGGGGCCTATCGAAGCGGCCTCGGCGAGCACCGCGGCCGTGTGGGTGCCGATCGGCACGGTCGGGCCGCCGACGCGGCCGGGGGTCGCCGAGAAATCGAGCAACACGCCGGCGTGGCGGATGCGACCCACCTCAGGATCGTCGACGGTGGCCACGCACCCGTCGGCGATGAACGAGCGGTCCGACAGCGCTTCGCGCGGCGACCGGACGAGCGCCATTCCGACCCCCGCGTTCTCACCGGCTTCGATCCAGTCCGACGAGGGAAACCTCTTGAAGCATTCGGCCAGCAGCGGTTCGAGGAAGCACCCCTCGAGGAAGCCGCCACCGTCCATGCCGATCCGGTCCGGGTCGTCGCGATAGGCGGTGTCGAGCACCACGTCCTGGGGTCGAGCGGCCTCCGCGGCGGCGAGCACCCACTTCGGGCGCACCGTCCAGTGGTGCACCCATCGTCGGTCGGCGCACTCGTAGAGCCCCTCGATCGAGCGGCCGTCGATCGGCCACATCCAGTACATCGGCGCGTCGGGGTCCTCGACCCGCTGCCAGTTGAGGGCCACCGCCGCCAGAGCACCACCGAGCAGCGACGTCTCGACGGCCTGGCCTCGCCCGGTCACCTCGCGGGCGCGGAGGGCGGCGGCGATCCCGAGAGTGGCCAGGTAGGTCGTGCCGACCGACGGCCACGGTGTGCGAGGGAACACCGGGCCGGCGCGGTCGGGACCGCGCCGCATGCCCTCGGCCGGGCCCTGCTCGGGGTGAGGACCCGAGCGACCCATGATGTAGTCGTAGGCACCCCCGACGCGGCCCTTCTGGTCGTAGAGCAGGCCGGTGCGCGCCATCACGAGAGCGTCGATCCCCGGTCGGTCCTCGTGGTCGGGGTGGCGGCCGTACGCCGAGATCGAGCACGTGATGATCCGAGGGTTGATCGCGGCCAACGTCGCGTGATCGATTCCCAGCCGTTCGGTCGTGCCGATCGAGAAGGCCTCGACGACCACGTCGGCCGCTGCGGCCAGGCCGAGGAACGTCTGCCGCCCGTCGTCGCTCTTGATGTCGATCACGGCGCTGCGCTTGCCGCGGTTCCACACGCGGTACCCGGTCTGACCGGCGAAAGGATCGCCCTCGGGTGGCGTGATCCGCGTCACCCGGGCGCCGTTGTCGGCGAGCAGCATCGTGGTCATCGGGCCCGCGGTACCCCACGACAGGTCGAGCACGTCGACCCCGTCGAACACACCAGCCATGGCCACTCCCCGTTCACGCTTCGACCTGGCGACGGTATCGAGCCGTGGGTGGTATCGCCAGGCGAGGACCTCGTAGGGTGCGAACCGGACGTCTCGCCACGCGAAGGGAACGACGGATGGGTGCGCAGCGCAAGGTCGCCTTGGTCACGGGCGCGAGCCGGGGCATCGGGAAGTCGGCCGCACAGTGGTTGGCGCGGGCCGGCTACGACGTGGCGATCACCGCCCGCACGGTCAACGACGGCGAGGCACGCGAACACTCCTCCACGCTCAAGGCCTCGAACACCAAGCCGCTGCCGGGATCGCTCGCCGCGACGGCGGAGCTCGTCGAGGCCGAGGGTCGAGATGCCCTCATGGTGCCGGCCGACCTGCTCGACTTCGCGTCGCTCGGCGCGGCGGTGGCCCGGGTCGAGGAACGTTGGGGCGGGATCGACGTCCTCGTGAACAACGGCCGGTACATCGGGCCCGGCCACATGGACCTGATGCTCGACACCCCGATCGACCTGATCGAGAAGCAGATCCAGGCCAACGTCACCGCCATCGTGCTGCTCTGCAAGCTCACCATCCCCGGGATGATCGCCCGCGGCGGCGGGATGATCGTGAACATCGCGTCGGGGTCCGGGTACTCCGATCCGACCAAGGCCGCCGGTCGAGGCGGCTGGGGGCTCGGTTATGGCGTGTCCAAGGCCGCCATGCATCGGATCGCCGGCTTCGTCAACGTCGAGCACGGCCACCAAGGCATCCGCGCCTACAACGTGCAGCCCAACCTCATCGCCACCGAACGCATAGCCGCGGACATGGGCGAGTTCGGCATCGTCGGCGGAGCACCGGTCGACGTGATGGGCGCCGTGATCGCCTGGCTCGTGAACAGCCCCGACGCCGCCCCCACCGACGGTCGCACCATCGAGGCCCAGGAGCTGTGCCACGAGCTAGGGCTGCTCCCGGGGTGGGAGGGTCCAGTCCCGAACGACGCCCCCATCCGCTACGACGTCGCGGGCGCCGAGGCCATCCGGATCGAGAACCAGATCCGGGCCCGCCACGGCGTCGATCCGATCGCCTGACCCGGAGGACCCGATGACGATGCTCGACCCCGTGCTGTTCCTGCCCGAGCCCGAGCCCCGAACCGTCAAGTACACGGTCATCTCGGTCGACGACCACGTGGTCGAGCCGCGGCACCTGTTCGACACGTACCTTCCCGCCGCGCTTCGCGAACGCGGGCCCCAGATCGTCCACGCCGCGAATGGCGCGGAGGTGTGGTCGTTCGAGGGCAAGGTGCACTACCAGGTCGGTCAGAACGCCGTGGCCGGCCGCCGGCCCGAGACCGTCGAGGTCGAGCCGTTCCGCTTCGAGGACATGCGCCCGGGCTGCTACGACGTGCACGCCCGCGTCAAGGACATGGACACGGGCGGGATCTGGGCCATGCTCAACTTCCCGTCGATGATCACCGGATTCTGCGGGCGGGTTTTCGCTCAGGCTGGCGATGTCGAGGTCGGCGAGGCATGCGTGCGGGCGTGGAACGATTGGCTCCACCAGGAGTGGTATCTCGCCTACCCCGACCGGATCATCCCGTGCGGGATCACCTACCTCAGCGACCCGGCAAGAGCGGTGCGTGAGATCGAGCGCAATGCCTCCCGGGGATTCACCGCCCTCAGCCTGCCCGAACGGCCCCACGCCATCGGCATGCCGAGCCTGTGGGACCGTGACCATTGGGAACCGATCATCCGAGCGTGCGCGGAGACCCAGACGGTCATCTCGCTGCACGTCGGCAGCTCGGGCGGCTACCCATCCCCGCCCGGCTCGCCGATGCTCCCGCTGGGGGCGACCATGTTCGGACAGCTCTCGCTCGCCGCGTGCGCCGAGTGGCTGTGGTCCGGATGGGCAGTCGACTACCCCGACCTCAAGATCGCCATGAGCGAGGGCGGGATCGGGTGGGTGCCGATGCTGATCGACCGGCTCGACAACATCATCGACCGTTCCGGCTACGGGTTGGGTTGGGCCGACCGGCCGAGCGACGTGCTGCGCAACAACTTCTGGTTCTGCACGATCGACGACCCGTCGACCATCGCTTTGCGCCACGTGATCGGCATCGACCACATCATGCTCGAGACCGACTACCCCCACGGCGACGGGACTTGGCCCGACACCCAAGCGGTGATCGAGCGGTGCTGGGGCGAACTGCCGCCCGCCGAACTGCGCAAGATGTGCTGCGAGAACGCTGCCGCGCTCTACCGGCACCCACTACCACCGGTCGTGCTGCCCACCGGCTAGCGATCGGTACCCTCTACCCGCACCGTCTCCCTACGCCTGAATTCTGGAGAGCAAACCATGGCCGAAGCCTGGATCATCGACGCCTGCCGTACCCCGCGAGGAATCGGCAAGGTCGCCAAGGGCGCGCTGGCCGACATCCACCCGCAGGTGCTCGGCGCCACGGTGCTGAAGGCGCTGGTCGACCGCACCGGCATCGACACCGCCGACGTCGACGACATCGTGTGGGGCTGCAGCTCCCAGAACGGCACCCAGGGCGGCGACCTGGGTCGCATGTCGGCGCTCGACGCCGGCTACGACATCACCGCCAGCGGCGTGACCCTGGACCGGTTCTGCGGCTCGGGGATCACCGCCAACAACTTGGCCGCGGCGACGGTGATGGCCGGCCTCGAGGACGTGGTCATCGCCGGTGGCGCCGAGATGATGTCGTCCTACGCCAGCAATCGCATGGGCGCGGCGCGCTTCCCGTTCATGGACGCGGGGAACCTGCGGCTCCGGGCCCTGCACCCCCAGACGAACCAGGGCGTGGCGGCCGACGCCATCGCCACGATCGAGGGCATCAGCCGCCGCGCTCTCGACGAGCACGCCGCCGAGTCCCAGCGCCGCGCCGCGATCGCGCTCGCTGAAGGCCGCTTCGACAAGAGCTTGGTCCCGGTGTACCGCACCGACGGGACCCTCGCCCTCGACCGCGAGGAATACCCGCGTCCCGGGACCACCGCCGACTCGCTCGCCGGGTTGCCACCGTCGTTCGCCCAGCTCGCCGACGTCGCGCTCGACGACGAGGGCAACACCTACCGTCAGATGGTCCTACGTCGGTACCCCGGCCTGGAGATCGACCACGTGCACCACGCCGGCAACTCCTCGGGCGTGGTCGACGGCGCCGGAGCCGTGCTGATGACCAGCCCCGACTACGCCAAGGCCCACGGCCTGAAGCCCCGAGCCCGGGTGGTCGCCACCGCCAACATGGGCGACGACCCGACGCTCATGCTGAACGCACCGGTGCCCGCCGCCCGCAAGGTCCTCGCCAAGGCCGGCCTCACCCTCGACGACATCGACCTGTTCGAGGTGAACGAGGCGTTTGCCGTCGTGACCGAGAAGTTCATCCGCGACCTCGGCATCGACCGCGACAAGATCAACGTCAACGGCGGGGCCATCGCCCTCGGTCACCCGATCGGAGCCACGGGCTCGATGCTGATCGGCACCCTGCTCGACGAGCTCGAGCGTCGCGATGGGCGATTCGGCTTGGCCACCATGTGCGCCGGCGGCGGTATGGCCCCGGCCATCATCATCGAAAGGATCTGAGGTGTCTCTCGCCATCACCGAAGACCATCTGGCGCTGGCCAAGACCGTCGCGGATTTCCTGGCCCGTCACGATTCACGCGGCGCGGCTCGGGCGCTAATGGACGCTACCGACGATCGCCGGCCGTCGTTCTGGGCCGACGCCGCCGTGCTCGGCTGGCTCGGCTTGCACGTCGCCGAGGAACACGGCGGCTCCGGCTACGGCCTCCCCGAGATCACGGTCGTGGCCGAGGAGCTCGGCCGCGGCCTGGCACCGGGGCCGTTCATCCCGACGATGATCGCCAGCGCCGTCCTCCAGGCGACGGCGCCCGCCGATCTGCAGGCCCGCTGGCTACCGGGCCTCGCCGGCGGCTCGCTGGTCGGCGCTGCCGCGCTCGGAGGCTCGGTCGCGATCTCCGGCGGGCGAGCGTCGGGATCGGCCGGTGTCGTGCTCGGCGGCGCTCTAGCCGATGTGCTGCTCGTAGGCGTGGGTGATGACGTGGCGGTCATCGACGTGGCCGCGGGAGGGGTGAGCACCACGACGCCGACCAACATCGACCCCACGCGGCGGGCATCAAAGGTGACCCTCGACGGGGCCGCCGCCACCGTCATCGTCGGGGCCCGGGCCGCGCTCGTCGGCCTGGCCCGGACGATCCTGGCCGCCGAGGCCATCGGGGTGGCCCGAGAGACCACGGTGATGGGCGCCGAGTACGCCAAGGTCCGCATCCAGTTCGGTCGGCCGATCGCCATGTATCAGGCGGTCAAGCACCACTGCTCGAACATGCTCGTCGCCACCGAGCTGGCGACCGCCGCTGTGTGGGACGCCGCCCGCGCCGCCGGAACCGGCGGCGACCAGCTCGACTACACCGCCGCCATGGCCGCGGTGCTGGCCGCCGACGCCGCGGATCTGTGCGCCAACCTCAACATCCAGGTCCACGGCGGGATCGGTTTCACGTACGAGCATGACGCCCACTTGTACCTGCGGCGGGCGACTGCTTTGGGCGCGCTGCTCGACGCCGAGGAGGCCGCGACCCACGTTACCGACCTGGCCCGCGCCGGCACCGTGCGCCACACCTCGATCGACCTGCCGCCCGAGGCCGAGGCGATCCGGGCCACAGTGCGCGAGTTCGTGTCCGGCCTGGCCGGGCTCGACGCCGACGCCCAGCGCCACGCCCTCATCGACGCCGGCTACGCGATGCCCCACTGGCCGGCGCCCTACGGCCGCGCCGCCGGCGCGGTCGAGCAACTCGTCGTCGAGCAGGAGTTCGCCGACGCCGGCATGAAGCGGCCGGGCTACGGCATCACCGGATGGGTGATCCTCACGCTCATCCAGTACGGCACCGAGGACCAGGTCGCCCGCTGGGTCATGCCGGCGCTCCGCCAGGAGCTCATCTGGTGCCAGCTGTTCAGCGAACCCGACGCCGGCTCCGACGCCGCCGGTATCAAGACCCGCGGCGTCCGGGTCGACGGCGGCTGGCTGGTCACCGGGCAGAAGGTGTGGACGAGCGGCGCCCACCTCGCCGGTATGGGTTTCGCCACCGTGCGCACCAACCCCGACGCGCCCAAGCACCAGGGCATCACCACCATGGTGATCGACATGAAGGGCCCCGGCGTCGAAGTGCGCCCGCTCAAGATGCCGACCGGCCAATCCGAATTCAACGAGGTGTTCTTCAACGACGTGTTCGTGCCTGACGACGACGTCGTCGGCCCCGTCGACGGCGGGTGGACCGTCGCCCGGGCCACGCTCGGCAACGAGAGCGTCAGCATCGGTGGCGGCCAGGGCGGCATGACGATGCCGGCCAGCGTCATGATCGCGGCGCTCGACGAGCATCCCGAGCGCCTCGCCGGCGGCGCGGCCCGGATCGGACGTTGCGCGGCGATCACGGGGGCGATGGCGATGCTCAACCTGCGCAGCGCGAACCGAGCCGTGACCGGCGGCGGTCCGGGACCTGAGGGCAACATCACCAAGCTGGTGCTGTCCGAGCTCGGCCACGAGGCGGCGGCGATCATGCGGAGCCTCGCCGGACCCGACGCCGCGTTCCTCGACGGCGACGGACTGGTCGCCGGGTCGCTCGTGTTGATGCATCGCGCCATGTCGATCGCCGGCGGCACGTCGGAGATCAAACGCAACCAGATCGCCGAACGCATCCTCGGCCTCCCCCGCGACCCCCTCATCAACTGACCGCTCCCACCCCCACCCGCCGAATAACGCGAATTCGCCTACCGAATGGGTAGGCGGTTGCGCGCGAAAGGCTAGAACGGCGAGATGACCAACCAGTTCGCGGGTGACCCTCGCCTCGTCCGACTCCTCGAGGTGACCGACCAGATCACCGGGCCGGGCATGCCGTTCGAGATCGTGACCGAGGACGTGCTCGGCGAGCCGATGCCGGTCTTCGGCAACCGGCCCCGGTCGTTGCGCGAGGTGTTGGCCCTGGCCGATCGCCACGGCGAGGAGGATGCCTATGTGTTCGCCGACGGGCACCGCATCCGCTACGACCAGTTGTCGGGCCAGGTCGGGGCGCTGGCCAAAGCCCTCGCCGAGCACCACGGCATCGGCACCGGCGACCGCGTCGCGATCTGCGCGGCCAACGCACCCGAGTGGATCCTGACGTTCTGGGCCGTGGCGTGCCTCGACGCGGTCCTGGTCGCCATGAACGGCTGGTGGACCGGCCCCGAGATGCGCAACGCTCTCGATCTAACCCGGCCGAAGCTCCTGATCATGGACGAGAAGCGCCGGGCCCGCCTCGAAGTCGAGACCGGCGTGACGACGCTCATAATCGAGCACGACCTCGCCGCCCTGACCGCCCCGCCGGCGCCGCTGCCCGACACGCCGATCGGCGAGGACGACCCGTTCTTCCTCATCTTCACCAGTGGCACCACCGGACGGCCCAAGGCTGCCGTGCTGTCGCACCGGTCGGTCATCTCGTACCTGCTGATCCAGGGATTCCTGGCCGCTCGCAGCATGGCCATGGCCGGGATCACATCTCCCCCGCCAGGCCCGCCGGCCCGCCGGCTGGCACCGTACCCCCTGTTTCACGTGTCGGGGCTTTCCATGTCGGTGGGCACGGTGCTCAACGGCATCCCGAGCGTGTGGCCGATGGGCCGGTTCGATCCCGCTACCGCGATCGCGCTCAGCAAGCGCGAGCGGGTCGCGCACTGGGGTGGTGGCACCACCCACATCGTCCGGCTGCTCGACCATCCCGACATCGAGACACTCGACCCAACCCAGATCCTGAGCGTCGGGATCGGTGGCTCGGCAACGCCGCCCGAGGTGATCCGCCGGGTCGAGGAGCGGTTCCCACACATCACCAATCAGATGTCGACCGGCTACGGCTCCACCGAGACCGGCCTGATCAGCTGGGCGCCGGGATGGATGCTGAAGGCGGCGCCCGATTGCGTGGGTCCCCTCATGCCGACCGTGTCGGTGAAGATCACCGACGACACCGGCATCGAGCTGTCCGACGGCGAGGTCGGCAACGTAGAGGCCCGGAGCTGGATGGGCATGGTCGGCTACTGGGACAACCCCGCCGCCGACGCCGAGGCCATCCAACCCGCGCGCTTCATCCGTACCGGCGACTTCGGGCGCATCGAGGGAGGAGTGCTGTACATCTCGTCCCGCAAGCGCGACATGATCATCCGCGGCGGCGAGAACATCTACCCCTTCGAGATCGAGCATCGACTCGACGAGCACCCCGAAATCATCGAGGCTGCGGTGTTCGGGATCGACCATCCGGTTCACGGCCAAGACGTCAAGGCGGTGGTGGTCGTGGCGGCCGGATCGTCCCTCGCCGTCGAGGCCCTTCGTGCCCACTGCGCCGAGACCCTCGCCTACTACAAGGTGCCCGCCGAGTTCGAGATCACGACCGAGCCCCTACCCCGCAACGCCACCGGCAAGGTGATGAAGCACGTGCTGGCCGGCGACGCCGAGAACACCTTCGTCGAGGAATGACGCCGAGGAATGACGTCGAGGATCAGTGCCCGTCGTGGCTCTCGCCGGTAGGCGGCGACGTCTCGACCTGCGGCTCGCCGAAGCCCAGCCGCTCGTAGAGGGCGTCGTACTCCTCGATCTCGATCGTCTGATTCGTCGAGATCCGTTCCGCCAACGATCGAACCCTCGGGTCGTCGGCGGACTCGGCGGCGAACTGGGCCATGTGGAGCCCGCCGACGTGGTGCTCGCGCATCAGCTCGAGGAACAGCCGGTCGGCGTCGCCGCCGCTGGCCGCGTCGAGGGCCGCGACCTCGTCGGCGCCCTGCATGCCCGGCATGGCGGCGAGTGGCACTCCCTCACCCATCCACACCATGGCCTGACGGTCCAGATCGCCTCGCGTCTCGCCCCAGCCGGAGAGGAACGTGTCCATGATTCCGACCTCCCACCGCTGGAACACGACCACGTCGGTCGCGAAGGAGCGCACGTTCGGGTCGAGGTCGGTCTCGTCGAGAACGATGAGGGCCATGACCACGGCCTGGTCGTGGTGGTCGATCATGTCGCGGGTGAACCCGACGTCGATGGCTGACGGGTCGTTGGTGTCATCGCTAGCCATGAGCGTGCCGATCCCGAACCCGAGCACGGTGAACGCCAGCGCCACCGCGACGACTTTCCCGAAGCTGAAGCCCAATTCGGGTCCCGCCGGAACCCCGGGCGTTGGCGGCGGGCCGAGCAGATCGACGGCCACTGCGTCATCGCCGAGTTCGATGTCGTCAGGGTCAGCCCCGTCGAGGTAATCGATGTCCTCGGTCGCCTCGTCGGCGGGTTCGTCGCGTGTCGGCACCGTTCCAGTCTGCCGACCGGCGCCGCCAACCGGAGGTCACGGGCAGCGAAACTAGGGTGGCCGGATGGACGCGGTCGAGCGGGCGATCGCGGCGTTCGTCGACCGGTACGGTCTCGAACCCGAGCTCGTCGCCACCGCGCCCGGGCGGGTCAACCTGATCGGCGAGCACACCGACTACAACGGCGGCCACGTGTTGCCGATGGCGCTGCCGTTCGTGACCGCGATCGCCGCCTCGGCCCGAGTTGACCATGTAGTGACCGTCGCTTCGGAAGGGTTCGATCCGGCCCGGTTCTCGATCGGCGACCATCCGGCCAGCACCGATGGTTGGGCTCGGTACCTACACGGTGTCGGGTGGGAACTCGCCGACTCGGGCATCGAGGTGCGGGGCTGGTCAGGCGTGGTCACGACAGATGTCCCGGTGGGCGCCAGCCTGTCGTCGTCGGCGGCGCTCGAGGTCGCGTCGGCGAACACCTTCTGCCGCGGCGTAGAGCTCGATCCACTCACCATCGCCCAGGTCGGTCAACGGGTCGAGAATCATCTGATCGGCATGCCCTGCGGGATCATGGACCAGCTCGTGTCGGCCGCCGCGGTCGCGGGCCACGCCTTGCTCATCGACTGTGCGTCGCTCACCTACCGGCCGGTGCCGATCCCCGCCGAGGCGACCGTCGTCGTGATGGACACCCTCACCCGGCGGCGTCTCGTCGACTCCGAGTTCGCCGCTCGCCGCCACGATTGCGAGGAAGCGGCGCGCCGGCTCGGGGTGACGCACCTCGTCGAGGCCGCCCTGGCCGATCTGTCCGACCTCGGGGGGCCCGACGACCGTCTGCGGCGCCGGGCCCGGCACGTGGTGACCGAGAACCAACGCACCCTCGACGCGGCGGCGGCGTTGCAGTCCGGTGACCTCGCGGCGCTCGGCGAGCTCATGGACGACAGCCACCGAAGCCTGCGCGACGACTACCAGGTGTCGGGCCCCGCGCTCGACGCCATCGTCGATCTCGCCCGTCATGCGCCCGGGTGCCTGGGCGCCCGCATGACCGGCGGCGGTTTCGCCGGCTGCGCCGTCGCGCTGGTCACCGCCGACTTGCTCGACGTGTTCGCAGCGCACGTCGAAGCCGGCTCCGGCAGAACCTGTCGGCTCTACCCGGTGAAGCCCGGGCCGGGCGCGGCCGTGGCCATTCCGCGGGCGCGTAGCAGTTGAACATCCAGCGGATCCCGTAGCGGTCGAGGCAGGTGCCCCCCAGGGCGTCCCAGAACTGGTCGGCCAATGGAGGGCAATCGGTGCCGCCACGTGCTCACCCGGGCCACTCGTCGACCTCCTCAGTCCCGACCGAGACCACCGTCGAAGCTCGCTAACCTCAGGACCGGCACGACAGGAGACGAACGTGGAATTCGGTCTGTTCATGAACGGGTACATCCCCGGACCGGCGGCCCACGACCGGCCCTCGGAGCACGAGATGCTCATGCGCGAGGTTGCCTACGTCGTTCACGCCGACAGGCACAACTGGAAGTACGCCTGGTTCGGCGAGCATCACGCCCTCACCGAGTACTCGCACATGTCGGCGCCCGAGGTGGTGATGGGCTACGTCGCGGCCCGCACCGAGTACATCCACCTGTGCACCGGTATCACCAGCCTCGTGACCACCAAGGAGCACCCGGTTCGCTTCGCCGAGCGGGCGGCGATGCTCGACCACATGCTCGAAGGCCGCTTCGAGTTCGGCACCGGCCGCGGCGCCGGCAGCCACGAGGTGGCGTCGTTCAACGGCACCACGCTCGACCAGACCAAGGCCATGTGGAACGAGGTCGTGCGCGAGATACCGCGCATGTGGACCCAGCGCGACTACTCCCACGGCGGCCCGCACTTCAGCGTGCCGACCCCGCACAACATCAACCCCAAGCCGTACGGCCACAGCCACCCACCGATCTGGGTGGCGTGCGGCAACCCCGGCACGTTCGCCGAGGCCGGGTCGGTGGGCATCGGCGCCATCGCCTTCAACTTCCGGCCCATCCACGACATGAAACCGTTGGTCGAGGCCTACAAGGAGGGGGCCGCCGACCCGGTCGAGATCATCGGCGACTTCCAGAACGACAACATCATGCTCACCAACTCGGTGATCTGCCTGGAGGACCGCAACCGGGCTCGCGAGATCGCCCTCACCAAGGGCCGCGGCTACCTCGGCACGCTGCTCAGCCTCTACCACGACTCGATGCCCCGGCGCGAGGGCGCCCGGATCTGGCCCCAGCCACCGAGTCCGCCGATGACCATGGAGCAGCTCGACATGGTGATCGCGGCGGGGCTGATGCTGTGCGGCAACCCCGAAGAGGTGTCGGCGCAGCTCCAGACCTACCACGACGTGGGTTGTGACCAGGTGTGCTTCGGGTTGCCCGGCGAAGGCATCCACCACGACGAGATCCTCGAGTGCCTCGAGCTGTTCGGCGACCAGGTCATCCCCGAGCACGACCCCGATCGCACCCACTCGACCGCCCGCTATCGCGCCACCGGCCGCCCCAAGTTCGCCGAGTTCGCCGGCCCCATCCCCGATCTTTCCGTCGAGGTCATCCCCGAGAACGCGCTATTGCCCGTCCGCTGAACCCGATACCATCAGCTGGGTGACGACGGTCGTACCGGGGGAATCTCCCGCCGGAGCAGCCGGGCTGAACGAGCATCGCCGCGCTCGCGGACAGGACCTGTTCGACGAGTTGTGGAAGGGGGTGCTCCACGTGGCTCCGGCACCGCACGCCCACCACGGGATCGTCGCCGCCGAGTTGGCCGGAGCACTGCGGTCCGCCGCTCGTGCCGCCGAGCTGGTCGAGTCCGGGCCGTTCAACCTGGGCGAGCCCGACGACTATCGGGTTCCCGATGCCGGCTACCACGGGTCGGTACCCGACGAGGTCTGGGTTCGGACCGCCGTCATCGTCGTCGAGGTGGTGTCACCCGGTGACGAGACGTTCGAGAAGCTCGACTTCTACTTCGACCGTGGCGTTGCCGAGCTCGTCGTCGCCGACCCCGCCAGCCGCAACGTCCGTTGGTGGATTCGGGGTGACGGCGCCTTCGAACCCTGCCCGCTCAGCCCCACCCTCGGCGTCGACCCCGCGAACATCGAGCGCACGAT
>CAYMJU010000035.1:0-5194 GCA_964390555.1 uncultured Acidimicrobiales bacterium
GGCGACACGGGGAGTTGCAGGGTCACGTCACCACCCTCGGGGACTCGCTGAGCCAGCGGCATGACGGTCGGCACGATCCCGAGGCCCTGCTGTACCCGCTGGAGGGCATGACCGAACGTCTCGGCGCTCGGGAACCGATCCGTGGCCACCTTTGCCATGGCCCGCTCGACCACCAACGCGAACTCATGGGGCACACCGTGAAGACGCAGATCGGGGACCGGTTCTGTGGCCACCCGCATCGCGAGCGCGACGATGACGTCATCGCCTTCGCGGGCAAAGGGTGAACGCCCCGTCAGCAGGGCGAACATGGTGGCACCGAGGCTGTACACGTCACCGACTGACCCGGGTCGTTTGCCATCGAGGATCTCGGGAGGCGCATAGTTGAGCGATGCGCTTATGACGCCAGTCTTGGTGACGTCTCCGCCCTCGATCGATGCGATGCCGAAGTCGGCGAGGTTCGGTTCGCCGAACTCGCTGAACAACACGTTCGCCGGTTTCAGATCGCGGTGGATGATCCCGGCGCGATGAGCGGTCTCCAGCGCGCCCGCCAGCTTTATCCCGATCGGCAAGGCGGCGTCCCACGGCACCGGACCGTGCTGGCGGAGCCGGTCGTCCATGGATCCGCCCGGCATGAACTCCATGGCCATGTACGGCAAGCCGCCCGCCGTCAGACCGGACGCGAAGACCTGGGCGATGTTGGGGTGGTTGGACACCGGTCCCAGGGCCAACCGCTCTCGGTCGAAGCGCCACACCGTGTCCTGGTCGGTGTAGGAGAGCACCTTGATCGCGACGGTCCGGCCGAACGCGACCTCGGTCGCTCGATACACGACACCGAATCCGCCGCGGCCGATCTCCTCGTAGTTGTCGAACTCGGGTATTCCCAGGTCGGTCATGCAGCGTCTTCCCGGTTCAGCGAACCCGGAGGGGATCGCGTGCCCGAACGGAGACTACGCCGCCGCGCTGCCGGCGTCCGGATCGAAGGCGCTGGAATCAGCGGGATTGTCAGTGGTCGGCGCGAGACTGATGACGTGGCCTTCTCTCAACAATCCGGACCGCCGGCGTCGCGCAAGCAGGTGGAAGTATTGCTCGACTTGTTGCAGTCGGCCGGACACGTCGACTTCCGCGACGCCCGCGGGCCGATGGCGTTCACCCAACGTCAGGCGGCCGGCAAGTTCACCGCCGCCGAAGCCGACTCGTTCATCGAGCAATTGCAGGTTGTCGAGTCCGCGCACATGGGGGACCCCTCCCCAGCGGCGCCCGCTCGGCGACTCACGGCCGAGGAGAAGCTGCTCCAAGGCGTCCGGACAGAGCTGCTCGCCGCCGAACTTCAGCGCCGCGGCTGGATCGTCGTCGAGCCCTGACCGCCCCCATCTCGCTAGCGCGGCCGCCTCGGTGAGAGGTGCATGTCAGCGGAACGGGGTGGCGGCGCCAGTTCAGGATGTGTGGAGCTTGTGGGGCAAGCCGATGCGTACCTCGACACCGGGGGACCAATGGGCTAGCGGATCGCCGGTCGGTGTGGGCAGCCCGGCGGCCCGGATCAACTCGTCGTCGAGTTCGACGACCTCGACTCGGTGCAGCGGCCAGGGCTGATGCTCGGCGCGAGCCGCTCGAAGGCCTCGGTGTGAGTAGCTGTAGAGCCGCCAGCGGGCCGTGAGGAAATGGTCGCGCTCGTCGAGCTCGTCGGGCATGAACCGCTCGCCCACGCGGACCGCGACTCGTGACTGGGCGCCGCGGGGGCCCGGCCAGCTCATCACTGACACCGCGGGCGCCAACCTCGCCGCCATCACCTACTACTTCGGGTCCAAGGACGACCTGATCGCCGAGGCGCTTTTCTCGCGACTCGAACAATTGCTCGACCCGGTCATGACGCTTCTCGGAGGTGACATGCCGGCGGGAACGAGGCTTCTGCATGCTGTCCAAGCCCTCCTCGCGGAGTTGGAACGTTCGGGCGAGGAGATGCCCGTCTACCTGCACGCGCTGATGCTCAGCACCGAGCCCGGGGCGATCGGCGATCGGGGGCGAACGCTGGTCATCGACCTTCGCCGACGGCTGGAAGCCGTGATCGCCGAACTGGTGAAGACCGGTGCGATCGCCAGTTGGGTGGAGCCCGGGTCGATGGCCGCGTTGCTGCTCGCCGCCGCCCACGGCATCGCACTGCAATCTCGAATCGACCCCGAAGCCACCAGCGTGCCCGACCTCAGCGCCCAACTCGCCGGGCTTCTGCTCGCCGCCGGGGAGCGGGCGGTCGTCCAGCCGGCCCCGACACTCATGCCACCCCACCCTCACCGGCTGTAACGTCGTCGCTCGTTGGCATGCCGTTGCCTGAACGATGTCGTCACGAGGAGAGCCATGCCCCACCACCAAGCCCCCGTCCGGGGTTGCCGCCTCGCCGTTGCCGCTGTGATCGCCGCCGCGGTCTTGCTCGGCGCGTGCGGCGACGACGGGACCGATGACGCCTCGTCGACCACCAGCACGAACTCGATCACCACCACCACCACCACGACCGCGACCGCGATCGACACGACGGCGGTCGCCGAGTCGACAACCACCACGACCGTCACCGCTGTCGCGCCGACGATCCAGGTCGGCTCCCGCTACGTCGCCATCGGCAGCTCCTTCGCTGCGGGCCAGGGCATTCCTGAGCAGGGACCGACGTGTGGCCGGTCCACCAACAACTATCCGAGCATCGTGGCCCAAGCGCTCGAGCTCGAACTGGTCGACGTGAGTTGTGGCGCCGCCACCCTCGGCAACCTCCTCGACCAGCCGCAAGGTGACGCCCCCGCGCAGGTCGAAGCGGTCACGCCGGACACCGATCTCGTAACGATCACCGCAGGGGGGAACGACGCCTCGTATTCGCTGACGACACTGTTGTGCGGCACCCAACCCGATCCCTGCCTGGCGGGTATCGACACCGCTTCCATCGACGCTGCTCTCGTGGACCTGCCGAACCGGTTCCAAGCCCTCGCTGCCGCGATCCGTGACCGTGCCCCCGAGGCCACCATTCTCCTGGTGACCTACCCGGACGTGGTGCCTGTCGAAGGCGCCGACTGCGCGGCGCTCGGCCTTGACGCCGATGAGGCCGCCTACATCGATGGTCTTGGGGATCGACTCGACGAAGCGTTCCGCGCCGCGGCCGAAGCCAGCGACGTCGTCCTCGTCGATGTGTACGAGGCGTCAGCAGGGCACGGGCCTTGCGCCGGTGACGCCGACCGATGGGTGTCGGGGGTCGATGGCGGTACGGAGAGCTTCGGGTACCACCCGACTCGGGTCGGGCACCGCGCCGTGGCCGACCTCATCGTCGCCGAACTCACTGGCTGAGGCCGACGAACAGACCACGTTGAACGCTCCAAGCGCCGGAGTGGTCGAGCGATCCGTAGTGCGGGTCCTCCGGCGAGGCTCCGCGATCGTTGTAAACATCGGGTCGCAGACGGACCGGTTGGTGTCCCACACAGCGGTCACCACCCCGTCGATCTGCAGCCCGTCGATACCCGCGACGCGCACCGGCGCGGTTTCGGTGGTCACGAAGTTTGGGTCGGCCATATCTGGCGCCAGCGAGCGACGGCGCCGCATCGCCGAGCCGGTCAGCGCCGAGGGTTGAGATCGTCCCGGGCCGGCATCGATCGCCTTTCACACGCCGAATGGGTCAGTCTGAGCGCAGGGCGCCGACCAGCGGGCGCGCCATGCCGCCGATGTCGTCGACGTCGCGGTTGGCCAGGACGACGACGACGGCGCCCTCTTCGGGTAGGCACCCCGCCCATGACGAGAATCCGAAGTCCCAGCCGGCGTGTCCCACGGAAGGTCCGTACCCTCCGGCGACGTTGGACAGCCCGAGTCCGTAGCCATGTCCGTCGTCGTCCGAGCCGTCAGCGGTCGTCATCTCGGTCAGGGAGGCGGGAGAAACGATCTCGGCGGCGCAGAGGGCCCGCCACCACCGCGCCAGAGAAGGCGAGTCCGATGCAATGGCTGCCGCAGGACCGTTGGCGGTTGCGCCCGCGAGCGAGGGGAGGTAGCGCGTGGGCACCTACAGCGCCCGGCCCTCGTACTTCGCCACCGTCCTCGACGGCATCCGCACGCGGGTGGGCGATGCGGTCGTGGTGACCCACGCGGAGGGGGTCCGCATCTCGGAGCCGGACGAACCGTCGGGGAACACCATCGCCGCGTACCAGGCACCGTCGCCGGAGACCGACGCCGAACTGATCGAGGAAGCTGTCGCAACGGCTCGCGGCGCCGACACCGTCGTCTTGGTGCTCGGCGGGAACGAGGCCCTCTCCCGTGAGGCGTTCGGCTCGCTCATGGGGCCGGACCCCGTCTACGGCGACACCGACGACCTGGAGCTGCCGGGCCGGCAGAACGAGTTGGTACGCCAGATCACCGAGCTCGGGAAGCCGACGGTCGCGGTGCTCCTGAACGGTCGCCCCTACTCGATCCAACAGCTGTCCGAATCAGTGCCGGCGATCCTGGAAGGCTGGTACCTCGGCCAGGAGACCGGGAACGCGATCGCCGGGATCCTCTTCGGCGACGTCAACCCGTCCGGTCGCCTCCCCGTGACCATCGCCCGCAACATCGGCCAGCTCCCGGCCTTCCACCACCGCAAGCCCGCGGCGCGGCTCAGCTACGTGACCAACGACAACACGCCGCTGTACCCGTTCGGGCACGGCCTGATCTACACCACGTTCGCCTATGGCGAGCCAGTCCTTCCTCGCGCCCAGATCGATCGCACGGGAACAACGACCGTGTCGGTCGAGGTGACCAACACCGGACGGCGAAAAGG
This sequence comes from uncultured Acidimicrobiales bacterium, assembly GCA_964390555.1. Classification (GTDB taxonomy): domain Bacteria; phylum Actinomycetota; class Acidimicrobiia; order Acidimicrobiales; family SHLQ01; genus CAVTWS01. The sequence goes on from CAYMJU010000035.1 coordinate 4,772, forward strand.
AGCCGAAAGTCGTGCAGCTGTACGTCCACCCGCTGATCAGCAGCGTGGTGCAGCCAATCCTGCGCCTCGCCGGCTTCGAGCGCGTGCAGCTGGAACCGGGCCAGACCGAAACGGTCAGCTTCGTCGTCGGGCCCGAGCAGCTCGCGATCTGGGACAACTCGATGGCGCGGACCGTCGAGTCCGGGATCGTCGACGTGATGGTGGGTCCGAACGCGGCTGACATCAAGGCCGCGCAGCTCGAAGTCGTCAAGTAGACACAGATCGTCGAGTGGGGTGTCCCCCCCGACGAGCCTGCAGCTGCCGTCCCTGACCCGATGGCCGCCTTCACGCCGCCGGTCCAGCAGTACGAAGGGCGACCGGGATGGCGATCCTGGTCGACTCGCAGCCGTCGTCCGTCACGGTGATGGTGATCTCTCCGGTGTC
>CAYMJU010000036.1:0-11647 GCA_964390555.1 uncultured Acidimicrobiales bacterium
GTCGACTCACCGAGAGCGACCCCGAGAAGCTGGCGTTCGGTATGAACGTCGAGATGACCATGGTGCCGATCGCGACCGACGGCGAAGGCAACGAGATCATGACCTTCGCCTTCGCGCCGGCCTGACGGCACGACCAGCGAAGTACGAGACAGGACAAAGGGAACTCCAGACATGAACGATGTAGCGATCATCGGCGTCGGACTCCATCCGTTCGGGCGCTTCGGCGACAAACCGGCGATGAGGATGGCGGCCGACGCCATCCAGCTCGCACTCGACGACGCCGGCGTGACCTGGCCCGACGTCCAGTTCGGCGTAGGGGGCAGCCACGAGGTCAGCAACACCGACGCCGTCACCCGGCTCGTCGGGCTGACCGGCATTCCGTTCACCAACGTCTTCAATGCTTGCGCGACCTCGGCCACCGCGATCCAGGTTGCCGCCGAGACGATCCGCCTCGGGAAGTACGAAATCGGCATCGCGGTCGGTACCGACAAGCATCCGCGCGGCGCGTTCACCGACGACCCGGCGAAGCTCGGCCTTCCCGAGTGGTACCGCGCCAACGGCCAGTATCTGACCACCAAGTTCTTCGGCATGAAGGCCAACCGGTACCTCCATGACCACCGGATCTCGCACCAGACGCTCGCGCGGGTGGCGGCGAAGAACTACCGCAACGGTTCGCGCAACCCCAACGCGTTCCGGCGCCAGCCGATGTCGGAGCAGGAGATACTCGACTCCCCGATCCTCAACTACCCCCTCACGCAGTACATGTTCTGCACTCCCGACGAGGGCGCGGCGGCGATGGTCGTGTGCCGGGCCGACATCGCCCACCGGTTCACCGACAAGCCGGTGTACATCCGGGCCACAGAGATCCGTACCCGCCGGGCCGGCGCCTACGAGGTCCATGCCACGTTCGCGCTGGTCGACGAAGACGTGTCCCCTACGGTCTATGCATCGCGTGCGGCATTCGAGACCGCGGGCCTCGGTCCAGAGGATGTCGATGTCATCCAGCTACAGGACACCGATGCCGCCGCCGAGGTCATGCACATGGCCGAGGCCGGGTTCTGCCAAGACGGCGACCAGGAGCAACTGCTCGCCGACGGCGCAACCGAGATCGACGGCCCACTGCCAGTGAACACCGACGGCGGGCTGATCGCGAACGGCGAACCGATCGGTGCATCCGGTCTGCGCCAGATGCACGAGTTGGTGCGCCAGCTTCGTGGCCAGGCCGGCGAGCGCCAGGTGCCGGGATCGCCCAAGGTGGGCTTCGCCCAGGTCTACGGTGCGCCCGGCACCGCCGCGGCGACGATCATCTCCCTCTGACTACCGCGGGTCGATAGGTGAACGATCGACGTCCAATCGGTCGCCCTCGCTTGCTGGCGCAGTCGAGAAATGCCACTATCACATTGGAGGGCTCGCCTATCGGCTCTCCCTCTGACGACCGCGGGTCGGCGCAAGCGCTACTCGACGAAGGTGGCCGCTCGACGGTGGAACCGCCAGGTGCCGTCTTGGTGGTGCAGGACGTCGTGGTAGCGGCCCACGATCTGGATCGCCCATCCGGGCTCGCCCTTCAGGAGCAAGACGACGTCGCTGATCGCCGTGGCCTCGCGGTCGTTCCAATCGGTCACGAGGGTGTTGAGGACGAGGTGACGCTGAGGCCGCCGCGGCGTCCATCGGGAGTAGGCGGAGCGGAGGGCGTCGTGACCAACGTGGGTGCCCATGCCCGGGATGTCACAGGCACCGTCGGGGCAGAAGGTGGCGACGACGTCGTCGGTCCGGCCGTCATCGAGCGCCTGGGTGTACGCCGCGATCACCGCGCGGACACCTTCGGCGACGTCGGCGAATGTCATGTGGTTCATCGTCACGGACCGATCCGAAGATCGAAGTCGGCGACCGGCATCTCGAGGGGGTTCACGTTCACCGCTTGCATGGCGGGGAGCAGTCTCTCGTAGGGCAAGCCGGCGAGGAAGCCGTCGATGACCCGGTGATAGTTCGAGATGTGTCCCTCCATCTGTTCGGACAGGCGCATGTACTCGAAGCCCTTCGAATGCAGGCCCCTCTGCTGTCTCGGAAGGTTCGAGAAGTCCTGCTGAGGGATCGGCGGGAACCGCGGATCGTCGCACTCCCACGGCTCGGGCGGCGCGACCTTGCCCGGCTCGTTCCCCTCCGGGAACCGCGTGAGCGACCAGATCTCCATCAGCGTCTCCTCGGGCCCCAACGGGCGGAAGCGGTACGACGAGGCGCTGCTGTACATGGGCAACACGAAGTAGTGCGGGAACACATAGCCCATCGGCTCGTTGAGCCCGCGAGCCTCGAGCTCGTTGAGGTCCGGGATGTCGCAGCCCGCAGCGCGATGCCAGCTCACCACCGCGTCGTTGAGCGTGCGATACCAGGTTGCCATCGCGAGCGCCGGGTCGGCGGGCAGCTCGATGCCTCGCAGTCCTTCTGCGATGCGCACATCGTTCGCGTGCACCATCCCGGCCATGCCGTCGCTCATGGTGCGCAGGTAGTGGATCTCGGAGTCGATGAAGGTTCGCGGGTCCATCGGGCTGCCGTCGCGGGGCGGGTACCGCCCGGGGATGACGAGCTGGGGATGGGCCTGGGTCACGTGGTACTGCTCCACGAACGCCTCTTGGGCGAGCTTCCAGTTCACGGGGAGGCGGCACGAGTACCACCACTCGGTTCGCAGCGACTCCACCTTCCATGCATCGAGGATGGTCGCCGCCGGTTCGATGCATTGCCGCAACGGCGGCGCGCCGGGGTCGAGGTTGATCCACGCGCAGCCGCCCCACACCTCGCACCGCACCGCGACGAGATCGATGTCCTCGGGCTGGCGGTTGTGGGCGGCGAACGCCTTGGCCCGGGGGACGTAGGTGTTCGTACCGTCGGGGCCATAGCACCACCCGTGGAACGGGCAGGTGAACCCGCTCTCGCACGTGCCGCGACCCTCGGCGAACTTGACGCCGCGGTGACGGCAGGCGTTCTGGAACGCCCGGACCCCCTGGTCCTCGGTGCGCACCACGACGATCGATTGATCGAGGATCTCGTACTCGACGAAGTCGTTCGTCTGTGGGATCTCCTCGAGCCGGCACGCCATCTGCCAGACGCGAGGCCACAGCAGCTCGGCCTCCATCTGGAAGAAATCCGGGTCGTAGTACCGCTCCTTGGGGACGCGGTCCGCGCACTCAATGGCGTAGGGCACGGTCCGTGGCGACCAAGTCGGTTCCGCGATCGTCATGCACCCCTCCTTGCCGGAGCGATCTGTCGGGCGCCGTTACACTAATCGGCCGGCCCGAACGTCCCAGGCACCGCGGCAGCCCGCGACGTCACGCCGATCATCGCTGGAGACTCATGACATCCAAAGGATCAACCGTCGACGTGCTGGTGGTCGGTGCCGGTATCACCGGCCTCTACCAGCTGTATCGCGCTCGCGAGACAGGATTCTCGGCGCAACTGCTCGAAGCCGGTGACGGCGTCGGCGGGACCTGGTACTGGAACCGCTACCCCGGGGCGCAGTTCGATTCCGAGAGCTACACGTACGCCTACCTGTTCTCCAAGGAGCTGTTCGAGGAATGGGAGTGGCAGGAGCTCTTCGCGCAGCAGCCCGAGATCGAGCGATACCTGAATTACGTGGTCGACCGGTTCGATCTCCGGCGCCACATCCGATTCGGTGCCAGCGTCACCTCGGCGACCTACGACGAGTCGTCCGCGACCTGGGCCGTGGTGGCCAGCGACGGCGCAGAGATCCGAGCGCGGTTCGTCGTCGCCGCGACCGGTGTCCTCTCGGTGCCGTACGTTCCCTCGGTGCCCGGGCGAGACGACTTCCGGGGCGAGTCACACCACACCGGCCGGTGGCCAGCGACACCCGTCGACTTCGCCGGCAAGCGGGTCGCGGTGATCGGTACCGGATCGAGCGGTGTCCAGTTGATCCCTTACATCGCGAACGAGGCCGCTTCCCTCACGGTGTACCAACGAACCGCGAACTGGTGCACGCCGCTCAACAACGCGCCGATCACGCCCGAGGATCAGGCTCGGCTCCGGGCCGGCTTCGAAGCGATGCGCGAGACGCTGAACACGTCGCCGAGCGGATTCCTCCACGTCGCGCACGATCGCACCACCTTCGACGACTCGGCGGAGCAGCGACAGGCGTTCTACGAGACGATGTGGGCCAGCCCCGGCTTCTCCAAGCTCACCAGCCACTACACCGACGTGCTGTTCGACCAGGCCGCGAACGCCGAGTGGTGCGAGTTCATCCGCGGGAAGATCCGCGGTCTCGTCGAGGACGCCGATACCGCCGAGCGGCTGATCCCGACGGACCACCGTTTCGGCGAGAAACGGCCTCCGTTCGTGACCGGCTACTACGAGGCCTACAACAAGCCCAGCGTGTCCCTCGTCGATCTCGAACGGACGCCCATCGAACGCGTGACTCCGAGCGGGATCGAGACCGCCGAGGGTGTACAGGAATTCGACATCGTGGTGTGGGCGACCGGCTTCGACTTCGGCACGGGTGCGCTGTTGCGGATGGGGATCCACGGCCGGCGCGGCGTCGCCCTCAACGATTCCTGGGAGGACGGTCCACGAACGTTCCTCGGCGTTCAGGCCACCGACTTCCCGAACCTGTTCTTCCCGGGCGGCCCGCACGCCGCGGCCGGCAACAACCCGCGCTACAACGGCGACCAGGTCGATTTCATCACCGACATGCTCGTGTACGCCCGCGACCACGGCTGTGACACCATCGAAGCCGACCCTGCCGCTGAGGCCGAGTGGACCGACATGGTCGACCGGCTGGCATCGCGAGGTCCGTTCGGGGAGAGCAGCTACTACTTCGGAACCAACATCCCCGGGAAGCCTCGACGGTACCTCCTGAACTCCGGCGGACGGCCCAAACTCCTGGCTCGTTTCGCCGAGGTGATCGAGACCGACTACCGGGCGTTCAGGCTGTCGACGTCGTCGCCATCGGCGGGAACGACCGCCTGAGCGCCGGCGCGAAACGCCGGACTAGACGGTCGCGACCGGCGTCAGCGGAGACCCCACAGCTCCCGGCAGCCGAAGTGGTGGCGCGGTGAGCAAGAACCGGTTCCGATCGTGCTCGCGCAGCCAAGCCGCGAGTTCGTGCAGGTACCACATCTCGCCGAGGGGGACGCCGAGCCGGAACAGGCAGAGGTTGTGGATCGGGAGCAGCGAGTGCCGGGTCTGGTTCGGGTCCCTTCCGACGAACCCTTCGACCGCGTAGTTGTCGGCCACCAACGCCGAGATCTGCGACTCGGCGATCCACTCCAGCAGCGAGCCGTCCCGACTGTCGAGGTAGGTGCACATGGTGTGGATCTTCACGGGGTCCGGTTCACGGTTCCAGTTGAGGACCTCGGTCGCGAAGCCGGTGTGCAGGATCAGCATGTCGCCGGGCTCGACCACTACGTGGTCGGCCGCCATGACCTCCTGGAGCATCTTCAGATCGACCCCGCGCCAGTCGTGGCCCAGATGGTGGGCCAAGTCGACGAGGACGCCGCGACCCTGCACGCCTTGGTACGCCATGTGTTCCATGCCCAGATGGTGAGCGAAGCAGCGGTGCCCGCTGCCGTCACCCGCGGCGTCGGGTTTCGGTCCGGCGAGGTCGGCGCCGGCGCGGTACCCGTTGTAGTACACGGCCTCCTCGATCCCGTCGCCGTCGGCGTCGAACTCGGCACCTACATGGGCGAGGGAATCCCACTGCGTCGAGTACTGAAGGGAGAGCGTCACCACGTCGTCGGCCCACACGTCGACGAAGCGGGGCCCGCCCTCGTCCATCTCGCTCATGTGGACGTTGTAGAAGCTCTCGGGGTTGCCGCGCATGTCCTCGGTCGGCGCGAGGACCGGTGGCAGCCGCCGCTGGTTCAAGGCCGTTCCGCCTGGATAGTCGAGCGGCAGGCTGAGGCAGAAGCTGATGCCGGCCTCGACCTCGCGCACGCCCTCGAGGACCTTCTCGGGGGTCAGGAGATTGATCCGGCCCAGCTCGTCGTCGTCGCCCCAATCACCCCACGTCGACCCTGGCGGGCGCTGCACCCATCGCTTCGTCACGGCTTCTCCTCGTCAGGTTCGGTGCCTTCGGGCCCGCTTGATGCGTTGTCTGTACCGACCGCTTGGTCTAGCTTAGAAATGAGGCCCGCGTCGGTCTGCCCGAGCAGCGGTGAGCAGTCGCGCGTCGCATCGAACCCAGAAAGGTCGCGCCGAATGACCGACAAGGAATTCGTCTTCTCCGCCGACGGCCACATCCTCGAGCCGACCGACCTCTTCGTCGCCGGCCTTCCTGAACACCTGCGGGATCGAGCGGTCTGGGAGGAAGACTTCGAGATCGAGCCGCTCACCGAAGGTGGGGTCCGCGACTTCCGCCGCCTCCATTCCCCGAGCTTCGAAGGTTGGACGGTCTCGCGCTTTCGTCACTACGACGGCACGCCCAACACCGGCGATCCCGAGCGAATCCTCGATGACATGGACCTCGATGGAATCGACGCCCAGGTGATGCACCCGAACCTGTCGCTGTTCGGGCTCTTTTCGGACCATCACGAACTATCGATGGCGCACGCCCGCGTGTACAACCATTACCTGATCGAGCGGTTCACCCCGTACTTCGCAAGGCTCTTTCCCACGGCTCCTGTTCCGCTGACCGATGTCGACGACGCGGTAGCCGAGATCGAACGCGTCGCCGCCGCCGGGTTCCGCGGGATCCTCCTGCCGGCGATCCCCCCGCGGCCGTACCACTCGCCAGAGTTCGAGCCGGTGTGGGCCGCGACCCAGGCCCACGGGTTGCACGTGTTCATGCACTGCGCGACCGGCGGCGTAAAGGTCGATGACCCGGCATCCACGACGCTCAAGACCGTCATGGGGATGGCCGCCGAAGTCAACAAGCCGATGACCAGCAAGTTGGCCTCGCAACGGATGATGACGCAGTGCGTCTACAGCGCCATGGTCCCCCAACAGATCATGATCGAGCTCATCGGCGGGGGTGTTCCCGAACGGTACCCGGACCTTCACTTCTTCCTGATCGAGTTCAATGCCCATTGGCTCGGATCGCTGGTGGGAAGCATGGACAAGGCGTGGGTCACCGGAATCGGGCAGGACGCCGACTGGTGGCTCGGATATTGGGACCAGACCCGCTCCGACGACGACCAACCGCAGATGGCGAGAATGTTCCGCCTCAACGAGAAGTGGCCGTACCCGCTGAAGCCGAGCGACTACGTGCAGCGCCAGTTCCACGTCTCGTTCCAGGACGATCCGGTAGCCCTCGCCTCCCGGAGCATCACCGGGCTGTCGACCATCGTGTGGGGAGCCGACTACCCGCACGCCGAGGGGACCTTCCGTCGCAGCCCCGAACTGATCGCCACCCAGTTCGCCGGTGTCCCCGCGGCCGAGAAGCAACTGATCCTCGGTGGCACCATGGGCCGGCTCCTGGGGTACGAGGCTCCGGTCGCCGGCGTCGGTTCGTACTCGTAGCGCCGCGTGAGAGCGCACCGCTTCGAGGGGCGCGTCGCGGTCGTCACGGGCTCGGGCCGTGGGATCGGCCGGGCCCATGCCCTCCTTCTCGCCGATCGTGGCGCACGCCTCGTCGTCAATGATCTCGGCGGCTCGATGAAGGGTGTCGGAGCCGACGCCGAACCGGCATCGACCGTTGCGGCGGAGATCGTCGCGGCGGGCGGAGCCGCGATTGCCGACACCAACGACGTGGCCACCGTCGATGGCGCCCAGGCGCTGGTCGCGGCCGCCGTCGATCGGTTCGGGCGCATCGACATCTTGATCAACAACGCCGGCATCATCAGGTGGGCGGGCTTTCCCGACGCCGACGCCGAGAACCTGGCCCGGCACCTTGCCGTACATGTTGGCGGCTCGTTCAACACGACTCGCGCCGCGTGGCCCCACATGGTCGAACAGGGCTACGGCCGTATCGTCATGACGACGTCCACCGGGATGCTCGGCCTGCCGAACAACACCTCGTACGCGACCGCCAAGGCTGGCGTCATCGGACTCACACGCAGCCTCACGCTCGCGGGTGCCGCGCACGGCATCTTGGTCAACCTCGTCGCCCCCGCGGCGCTGACGCGGATGGCCGGCCAGGCTGGCGACGCCGCGGACTCGCCTATGTCGCCCGATCTCGTCTCACCGATGGTGGCGTTCCTCGCCCACGAGGATTGCCCGGTCAGCGGCGAGATCTACGCCGCCGGGGCCGGCCGCTTCGCTCGGATCTTCATCGCCTCGACCGAGGGATACGTCCACGGGTCGCCGCAGCCGACGATCGAGGACATCGCCCAGCAGTGGGCCACGATCAACGACGAGACCGGCTACTACGTCCCCGCTGACCTCATGTCGTGGTCGGCGGCGTTCATGGCGCACCTACCGCCGTCGTCGTGAGGCGCTAGGAGGGCTCGCCTACCGGCTCGCCCTCTAGTCGTCGAGCAGGTCGGGTTGGATCGAGACGATCCAGTCGTAGAGGGGTTGGAAGGCCATCCATCCCGCATGTTTGCCCCCGACCTGGGCCGCAGTCTTCTCCGCCTGGTCGTGGTCGATCAGCACCGGCGTTCCGGCGGCCTCCGCCAGTAGCTGGGCCTGGCAGGTCCGCTCCATCGTGATGAACCACCACGCCGCCTCGTCGACCGATCCCTGCCCCACGGTCAGCAGGCCATGGTTCGACAAGATCACGGCCTTGCACTCGCCGAGTGCCGTGGCGAGGCGCTTGGCTTCGTCGGCCTCGTAGACCACACCGGTGTAGTCGTCGAACACGGCGTGGTCGCCGTAGAAGGCGCACGAGTCCTGCGTGAGGGGATCGATCGGCCGGCGCAGCGTCGACCATGCCTTGCCGTAGAGCGAGTGCGCGTGCGCGGCCGCCACCACATCGGGTCGCGCCGCGTGAATCTGCGAATGGATCGCGAACGCCGCGGCGTTGACCGGCCAGTCGCCCTCGACCACCTCGCCACGATCGTTGACGAGGAGCAGATCTCGCACCCGGATCTGCTTGAAGCTCATCCCGAGCGGGTTGACCCAGAAGTGATCGAGCTGCTCGGGATCTCGTGCCGTGATGTGACCGGCGACGCCTTCGTCGAATCCGAACTGCCCGAACAGACGAAACGCCGACGCCAGACGCTGCTTGCGATGCCGCCGTTCGTCGGCCACGTTGTCGAACCTGGGGAATCGCGGCGGGAGTCGATCTGAGGTCACGGGTCAGATCCTAGGAGGTGCGCGGATAGCAGGGCGCGGGCTGCTGGCCCGAGGTCAGGAGCTAGCAGCCCAAGGCGCGCGCGATCACGAGATGCTGGATCTCGTTGGTTCCTTCGCCGATCTCGAGCACCTTGGCATCGCAGTAGAACCGGGCCACGGGGGACTCGAGCATGTACCCCAGACCACCGTGGATCTGGACCGCCTCCGAAGCCGCCCAGGTCGCGACCCGGCTCGCCTTGAGCTTGGCCATCGCCGCCTCCTTGAGGAACGGTTGCCCGGTGTCGCGCAGGTACGCCGCTCGATAGGTGAGCCATCGGGCTGCCTCGAGCTCGGTCGCGATGTCGGCGAGTTTGAACTGGATGGCCTGGAACTTCGAGATGGGCTGGTCGAACTGGACGCGCTGGCGGGCGTAGGACGTCGCCATGTCGAGTACGGCCTGGGTGAGGCTGAGCGACAAGGCGGCGATCGAGATGCGCCCGACCTCGAGGGTGCGGAGGAACTGGCTGAGGCCCATAGCCGGATCGCCGACCAGATGATCGTCCGCGACCCAGACGTCGTCGAAGTAGAGCTCACGGGTGTCGAGGCCGCGCCAGCCGATGCCGCGCATCTTGGGGCCCATGGTGAACCCGACGGTGTCCCTCTCGACGATGAGAGTGGCATATCCGGGTGCCTCCGCGTCGGCCGACTCCGTGCGAGCGAGCAGTGTCACCCCGAAGGACATGTCGGTACCGGCGTTGGAGATGAACGTCTTGCGACCGTTGATCAGCCAACCGCCATCTCGCCGCACCGCCCGCGTGCGAATGCCACGGGCGTCCGAACCTGCGTCGGGTTCGGTCAGACCGAACGCGCCGAGGACTTGTCCCTCGGCGAGCGGCCTGAGCCACCGCTCTCGCTGCACGTCGTTGCCGAAGAGGTAGAGCGGTAACGAACCAATGGTGACGTGCGCCTGCCACGCGGCGGCCACCGACTGGTCGGCCAGACCGATCTGTTCCATGGCGGCGACGAAACCGACCGTCGACATCCCGATACCGCCCCACTTCTCCGGGATCAGCATGCCGAGCAGGCCCAGCTCACCCATCTCCCGGAGCAGGTCGGTCGGGCATCGCGCCTCGTCCCATGCGATGGGGGCGCGGGCCGCGATCTCGTTCTGAGCGAACTCGCGACACAGACCTACGAGATCGCGCTCGGACTCGGAGAGCGAGAAGTCCACCGGCGGATTCTACGAGCCCGCGCTGATAGGGAACGTCGGTGGTTCGAACATCAGCCCAGCATGTAGCCGCCGGCGTCGACCACGACCGACTGGCCGGTGATCGTGCGGCTCTCGTCGCTCACGAGGAACAGCGCGGCGTTGGCGATGTCGGTCGTGGTCGAGATGTCGCGCAGGGCGACGCCGGAAAGCAGACGGCTGCGTTGCGTCTCGTAGTCGATGTCTTGCTCAGCAGCGGTGCGACGTACCCAGTTCTGCCACAGCTCGGTGTCGATCCCGCCCGGCACGAGGCAGTTGCACCGGATTCCCCGCGGGCCGACCTCCAACGCCACCGCCTTTGTGAACGCTCGCAGCGATGCCTTGGCCGCGACGTAGTGAGTCTTGCGGGGCAAGCCGCCGAGCGCGGCCGACGACGAGAAGTTCAAGATGACGCCCGCGCCCCGCTCGAGCATCGACTGCTTGAGCACCTCGCGGGTGCACAACATGGCCGCCGTCAAGTCGATGGCGATCGTGGCGTTCCAGTTCTCGAGCGTCTGCTCCCAGATGTAGCGGTCGGTACCGGGCGCGGCCGCGTTGTTGCACAAGATGTCCACGTGGCCGAACTCCTCGACGGCCCGGCCGACCATGGCGATGACATCGTCCTCGTCGGTGACATCAGCGCGCATGGCGATGGCGCCCGCACCGCAAGCGTCGGCCGCTGCTCTCACCAACTCCTCGCGGCGCGCACTCAACAAGACCTGCGCCCCCTGGTCCACGAACATCTTCGCCATGACCGGGCCGAGCCCGGTGCTGGCGCCGGTGATGATGGCGGTCTTGCCTGCCAGACGCCCCCCGCTCATGCCACGCCCTCGGCGAACATCTGCTGCCTGATGGCCAGCTCGTCCTCCACCAGGCACAGTCGTGCCTCGAGGTCACGTTGTACGGTCATGTGCTCGTCCTTGTCCACGTGGTGATCGGACAAAGCTATGCCCGTGTCCAACCCGCCGCACCGGCGCGCACGCGGCGGCAGACCAGGAGGCGACTGGGCTACCGGCGCGGCCGGACCCGCGTCAGTCGGCTCACCCGCCGAGCCGCACCAAGCAAGGCACCGGTCGCGTTGGGGGCCGGCGGTGACGATGCGAACCGGCCTCCGAGCGCCTGGAAGCAGAACCGCCACAGCTGTTCGGCCAGATCGGGTGGCGGTGGCTCGGTCGCGAACGCGTAGTGGTGGAACGTCGTCATGACCAACTGGTTGACGAACCGGGCGCCGTGCTCGACGTCGCC
>CAYMJU010000037.1:0-27679 GCA_964390555.1 uncultured Acidimicrobiales bacterium
GATGATGCCGTGGTGGGACGATCCCCGAACTGAGGAACAGCATGGATGACCCATCGTCGACGCCAGCAGGCAGGACCGTCCAGGGCATCGCCGGCGCTCGCCGACCGCGGGTGACGGGGTGACCAAACCGCGCCGCCTGGGCACCGAGACCTCCGGGACCAGGTCGCTACTCCTCGACGTCACCGAGCAGATCATGCTCGACGACGGTTACGCCGCCGTCAGCTCCCGCCGCATCGCCAAGCAGGCAGGTGTCACCCCGGCGCTCGTGCACTACTACTTCGCCACGCTCGACGACTTGTTCCTCGCTGTCGTACGTCGACGCGCCGAAAGACAGCTCGAGCGCCAGAAGAGCACCCTGTTCTCACCGCAGCCGCTTCGGGCGCTGTGGGCCGCGAGCACCGACCCCGCAGGCACCGGCCTGCTGTTGGAGCTGATGGCGCTCGCGAACCACCGAAAGGCCATCCGCAGCGAGCTCGCCGCGCACGCGGAACAATTCCGAAAGATCCAGCTCGATGCACTCGCGGTCGAGCTGGAGCGGTTCGGCTTCGACCCCGCCGAGGTACCACCGGTGTCGATCTTGCTCGCCCTCACGAGCATCGCCCAGACCCTCGTCCTCGAGGAGTCCATCGGCATGGAGACCGGCCTCGCCGAGACCGCGGCCGCCGTCGAACGCTTCCTCGCGCGCGTCGAGGACGACGCCATCGCCGACTGAGTCCCCGCCCCACCCCGGTACCACCGGTTGGCGACCCGGGTCAGATCGCCGGTTCGCAGACCATGTCGAAGAACGCGGCTCCCGAGTCGGGGATCTTGGGCTGCTTGAAGATGTTGACGGCGTAGGACACCAAGCCGAACGAGTAGAGCAGATGCAGTAGCCGCGTGGCGCCGTCGGGGAGGTCGTACAGGTCCAGGGTGTCGAGGTGAGCGATGGCATCCTCGGCGCGTTGGGCGACCGCGTCGTAGAAGTCGTCGAGCTCGTCGATCGTCGATGCCAGCCGCTTGGCATAGCGCTCGGCCCGAGTCGCCAGCGACCACCCGGCGACCCAGGGTTCGAGCTCGGCGAAGCCGTCGGGCAGCGACGTCGAGGCCGCGCTCATTGTTGTCGCTGGGGGCTACGCGCCCCCAGACCCCATCGGCATCCGGGGAGCTGCGCTCCCTCGGCTGCACTCGCTCGCTGCGCTTCGCTCATGGCGACACCTTCAGGTCCCGCTCGGCCCGGTAAGCCCGGACCGCGTCGCGGATGTAACGGTGGAAGCTGCGGATCAGCAGTTCCTGGTCGCCGAGGTTGAACTGGTTCACCGCACCCGTCGCCAATGACCGGTGCGTCGCCTCGATGGTGTTGACGTCTTGCATGGCGAACTCGGCCACGCTGTCAACGACGAGCTCCTGAGCCAGGCGCTCGTGGGCGTTGGCCGGAGGCACGAAGTACAGGTCGATCTCATAGATGTGCTCATCGACGGCCACCGGCAGGTAGGTGTAGGTGATGTAGAAGTTCCGGGCCCAGATCTGCACCGACAGGTTCGGTAGCAGCCAGAACTGGTCGTTGCCCCACGAGGCGATGCCGCCCTTGTTGAGGAACTCCGCTCGGGGGCCGATCTCGGGGACGTCATCGGGTCCGAACAGACCACCGCGAAACAGCCGATACACCCAATTCTGGTCGCGTTTGGGCGGGCCCGCCAGGCCCGGCTCGCGCGGCGGGAGCAGCGGCGGTCCGGGCACCGACGTCAGCATGTGCGGACCGAACAGGTCGTAGTGGTAGCAGTCGATGGGCGGCACCATCTTCTCGGCCTTGGACACATCGGGGTGGATGAACTTCCCGTGCACGTACGCCGGGTGGTACCACTCGCACACCGAGTCGACCGCCAGCTTCCAGTTCCCGTGGATGCGGGTGGCCAAGCCGTAGCGCTGGATCATCAAGTGGAACGGGAAGGCCTCGATCTCACAGATCCGCTCGCCGAAGTAGTCCCGCAGCGGCAGCGGGTCCTTGGACAAGTTGACGAAGATGAACCCCGCCAACTCGTCGCAATGCACCGCCGGCATGGCGATCGTGCTGCGGTCGAGGTCGAAGAATTGGTCCTCGTTGGTGATGTGACTGATGCGCCCGTCGAGCCCGTACTGCCAACCGTGGTACTTGCAGTGAAACGCCCGGCACGATCCCGACGTCTCCTCACCCGGATGCTCGTCCCACACGACCTTGTTGCCGCGGTGCGCACAGGTGTTGTGGAAGGCATGAATGGTGCCGTCGAGGTCCTTGGCGACCACGATCGACGCCACGCCGGGCAGCTCGCGGGTGAAGTAGGCGCCGGGCCGCTGCAACCGCTCGGCCCGCCCGACGTAGAGCCACGAGCGCCGGAACACGGCCTCGCGCTCGTCGGCGAAGAACTCCGCCGAGGTGCAGTCGTCGTAGCTGACCGGGGCCGTGCCCAGCTCGGGGTAGTCGGGCGTGTACTTGCCTCGGCCGGTGGCGAGGCGTTCCTGCATGGTCACGGGTGGACCACCTCCGTGGCTCGGGACGCCCTGGTCCCGTACTGAACGCGTGTTTAGCCGCGCGCCCATGGAGCCGCAAGGACGACCCGCAGCACGCCAACGGACTACCGGACCCGCAGCCGTCGTTCGTCCTCACGGCATCCACGTCGCGAGCATCGGCCTCAGGGCGCGCTCAGGAGCACGTAATCGCCGAAGCCGAACAGGCGCGCCGCGTTCCCGCTGGTGATCGCCCGGGCGTCGGCCTCGGAAACACCCGCCAGCAACGAATCGAGCACCACGTTGGAGTTCGGGTAGGTGCTCTCGGGATGGGGATAGTCGTTGCCCCACAACAAGCAGTCGGTTCCGGTGAGCGCCAGGTTCGCGACCCCCACGCGATCGGTCTGGAAGGTGGCGTGGATCTGACGGCGGATGTAGTGGCTGGGGAGCTCGGCCAACGTCGGTTTCGACCAGCCCTCGTGCGCCAGGTAGTACTCGTCGAGCGTGTGCATCGTCCAGGCCAACCACCCGGCGTTGACCTCGACGAGCACGACATGCAACGACGGATGCCGTTCGAGCACGCCACCGCAGCTCAACAAGGCGGTCGCCCGCGGCGCCATCGACTGCGTCGCCAACAGGTTCGCCGTGGCGCTTCCCCAGCCCCGGTAGAAGATCATGTCGTGCCCGGTGCCTTGATGCATCACCACCGGCTTGCCGGTCGCCGCGATCACACCCCACAAAGACTCCCACTCGGGCATGTTCCATTCGGGCGAACCGACCAACGGCAACAACATCCCGCCGATCGACGCATCGCCGGCCATGCGCTCGACCTCGGCGATGGCCATGGCGAGGCTCCACGTCGGGATCATCGCGGCGAGCTTGACCCGCGGGTCCCCGCCGAGCCGTTCGAGAATCCAGTCGTTGTAGATCCGGCAGACCGCCGCCCCCACCCCGGCGTCGGCGATCCCCCACGCGTACAGGCCGATCGTCGGGTAGACGATCTCGGCGTTGATGCTGTCGGTGCGCATCATGTCGAGGCGGACATCGAGGGAGGTCGCCGCCACCCTCGCCTCCTCCTTCTCGTCGGCCTCGGCCGCCGACAAGTCGTTCCAACCGAGCGGGCTGCCATCCACCACCAGGGTCCATCCGCCGTCGTCTTCCGCCTTGATGCGGCGCGGCGCCCGATCGCGAAGCGACTCGTCGAGACGCTCGTACCAGAGATCGTGCGGCTCATCGACATGGGCGTCCGACGAGATCTTCGGCAGGGCGGCTGCGTCCATGATGCTGATGCTCCTGTTCCGCGTGGGAGTCGGCTTCGCGACCCGCTGCGCCGGAAGTCGTCGGCGGTCACGTCAACCAACGCTACGAGACCGTCGGCATGATCGAGGGCTTCGGGCACCGGCCGGCTACGTTCACACACCAAGCCGCCGCGAGGGCCCGTCCTTCGCCGAGGTTCTCGAGTCGTGGCAAGCGAGACTCGACGCCTAACCGGCACCCGACAACCTCAGAGGAGCATGACCGTGCGCGTTGTCGTCCACCCCGACCTGTGCCAAGGCCACACCTTGTGCAACATGGTTGCACCCGACATCTTTCACCTGCGCCAGGACGACGGCCACGCCTACGTTGCGGTCGACCAGCTCACCGCCGAGCAGGAGCCGCTAGCCCGCAAGGCCGAGGCCGGCTGCCCGGAGCGCGCCATCACCCTCGAGGCCTGACGGAGCCATCCGTGACGGTTGACCCGAGTCGCGCTCGCGCGGCCGAGGCGTTGTGCAGCGTCCCCGCGGCCCCATCACCTGCCGCCGACGGCCTCACCGGTCGGTCAGAGTGACTTCGAGAGGTACGTCGCCCGCACTCCCGGAGACGGCCGGACCCGCTGAGCAGCGCCATTGGTGACTGCCGGCGCCGACCTCGTGGGCGGTCCCGTCGGGCATGGCGATCCGGGCGGTGGTGTTGGTGGGAACGATGGCGGTGATCACCACCTCATCGCCGTCACGACGCCAGCCCGCCTCAGCCATGCCGTAGGGGGTGCGGTGCCGGGCTCGGGCCCAGTCGAGGCCGGGCTCGACGATCGGTTCGATGCGGAGCTGGCGGTAACCGGGCGCGCCCGGGGCCAGGCCGGCGACGCGTCGGTGCAGCCAGTCGGCGATGGCGCCATAGGCGTAGTGGTTGAACGAACTCATCTGGTCGGCGTGGTGAGAGCCGTCGGGCTTGATGGCGTCCCAGCGCTCCCACACGGTGGTGGCGCCCTGGGTGAGCGGGTACAGCCACGACGGGCACGTGTCGGTGAGCAGCAGCCGGTAGGCGTGCGCGTGGTGCCCGCCGTTGACGAGCGCGTCGGGCACCAGCGGCGTGCCGAGAAACCCGGTGGCGATGTGGCCACCCGACGCATCGACGAGCTCGGCGAGTCGCCGGGCCGCGACCGGGCGCTGCTCGGGCAACAACAAGTCGAACTCGAGGGCCACCGAATACGCGGTCTGCGAGTCCGACACCAGCCGGCCATTGGGGCTCACGAATTCGGCCCGGAACGCATCGCGCACCAACGCGGCCTCGCGCTCGTAGCGACCGGCGGCATCGGCCTCGCCGAGGGCGCGCCCGGCTCGGCCGGCGAGGGTACATACGTGGGCGAGATACCCGGTCGCGACCAGGTGGGCGTCGGTGCGACCGCCGGCCGCGTTGTCCGGTGGCGCCGCCGGGTCGAGCCAGTCGCCGAGCTGGAACCCGCTGGTGACGCGCCGGTCGCCGACCGTCGACAGGTAGAAATCGACGTGGGCCGACATCATCGGCCAGTGCCGGCGCAGCGCGTCGATGTCGCCGAACCGGTCGTGGAGCACCCACGGCATGATCGCCGCAGCGTCGCTCCAACCGGCCATCGACGAGAGGACGCTGTCGGTAGCGGGCATCGAGGTTCCCATGATCTGGGGCATGCAGTCGGGCACGACGATGGGCACCGTCCCCGCTTCGGACTGGTCGGCCCGCATGTCGCGCAACCACGACTCGAAGAAGCCGTGGCAGTCGTACAAGAACGTGGCCGCCGGCGCGAACACCTGGGCGTCCCCGGTCCAGCCCAGTCGCTCGTCGCGCTGGGGGCAATCGGTGGGCACGTCGAGGAAGTTGTCTCGCAAGCTCCAGACGATGTTCTCGTGGAGCCGGTTGACCCGAGCGTCGGAGCACTCGAACCAGCCCGTGCGCTCCATGTCCGAGTGACACACGACCGCCACGATCGCGTTGGGCTCTATGGGGCCCGGCCAACCACTTACCTCGACGTACCGGAAGCCATGGAAGGTGAAGCGCGGCTCCCACTCCTCGACCTCGCTGGCGGCCGACGCCCTACCGCCAAGCGTGTACGTGTCGGTCGCGGCGGCGTTGCGCAGCGAGTCGACGCACAACTCGCCGTCGCGCAGCACCTCGGCATGGCGCAGCGTGATCGTCGTGCCACTCGGACCCGCGACCCGCAGCCGCAGGCGACCCACGAGGTTCTGGCCGAAGTCGATGATCGTCGCCCCCGACGGCGCCGTTTCGATCGACACTGGTTCGATGGTCTCGATGCGCCGGACTGGTGGACCGACCGGCGCTTCGAGCGTGGCCACGTCGTGGTCGACGACCTCGACGGCCGACCAGCCGCGGTCGTCGAAGCCCGGCGACGACCACCCGGGCATCTCGAGCCGGGCGTCGTAGCTCTCGCCCTCGTACAGGCCGCTCGACAGGATCGGACCCGGCGACCACCGCCACGCGCGGTCGGTGCCGACCGTCGTCACGGTCCCGTCGGCGTGGGTGATCTCGAGCTGCGCCATCGCGGCGACACGCTCCCCGTAGCAGTTCTTGGTCATCGTCCAGCCGAGCGAGCCCCGGTACCAGCCGTCACCCACGATCGCCCCGATGGCGTTGGCGCCCGATCGGACCAGCGCCGTCACGTCGAAGGTCTGGTACCGGAGGCGGTGGTGATAGCTCGTCCACCCCGGCGCAAGCACGTGATCACCGACCGGCTTGCCGTTCAGCTCGATCTCGTAGACACCGAGCGCCGAGCAGTACAGCCGTGCTCGGAGCACGTCGGACCCGACCTGGAACTCGTGGCGCAGGTGTGGGCAGGGGCCCAGCTCGTCGAGCGGGCCCTGACCGGCCGGGCCGATGAACTGCGCCGACCACTCGCTCGCACTGAGCGGACCGGCCTCGACCGCGAGGGCATCGCTCCACGGGGTCGTGGCGCCCTGCGCATCGTCGGAAGTCCGGACACGAACCAGCCGCCGCTCACGCGAACGCAACGGCTCGGCCGGCCACACCACGCCGAGCGAGTCGGCGCTCGCCACGGAGTAGTCGGTCCACGTCGTGCCCTCGTCCGCGCTGACCCCGATCTCATAGCCGGTCTGACGCCACGCCTGATCGTTGCCCTCGGTGATCCACGACAGCGCGGGCGACGCGTCGCCGACCCCTATCGGCTCGTCGTTGGTTCCGACCCGAAGTCGGGTGATGCCGAGGCTGGTCATGTCGTGACTCCGAGCGGTAGACCGGACGAGCTGATAGGAGAGCGGCGGTCCATTGGCCGGCGCCGGCGGGGCGTCGTCCGCTCGGTGACTGTGTGAAACCGTGACAACGCACTCTATTCAACACTCGCAGACGGCACCGACGCGCCACGTCAGCCGCTGGTCGCGATGTGTCCCCGGCCCGCCCCCGTACGCCACGCCGAGAGCCTCGCTTCCTCCGTAGTCGTAGTCTGCATGGCTCCGCGGTTCAGCTACGTGGCCGGCCAGCGCGTCACCATCGATGGAGGCGTCACGCGGCTCCAACGCCAGCAACGAGGGGACTCGAATGGACGACCGACTGCTGAACCGCGACGGCTTCCTCATCGACGGCGTGTGGACGACGCCCGCGGGCTCCGAGCGCCTCGGGGTGATCTCACCTTCCACCGAGGAAGTCATCGGCCACGTGCCGATGGCCACCGCCGACGACATCGATCGCGCCGTTGCCGCGGCCCGCACCGCGTTCGACGACGGGCCGTGGCCCCGGATGACACCAGCGGAACGCGGCGAGGTCCTGGCCCGGGCCGCCGACGCGTTGCGCGAGCGGGCCGGCGACATCGCCGAGCTGACCGTCGAGGAGATCGGTTGCCCCGTCAACAACCCCGGGTCCCAGACCGGGATGGTCGCCCCGGTGTTCGATTTCTACGCCGGACTGGCCCGCACCTTCGAGTTCGAGCGTCGCGTCGTCACCGCGACCTCGGCCGGTCTCGTCACCCACGCACCGGTCGGAGTGGTCGGCGCGATCGTGCCGTGGAACGCTCCGGTCACCCTGGCGGCGTGGAAGGTCGCGCCGGCCCTGGCCGCCGGCTGCACCGTGGTGATCAAGCCGCCGCCCGAGGCGCCGCTCAGCAACTTCATCCTCGGTGAAGCGCTCCTCGAGGCCGGCGTTCCGCCCGGTGTCGTGAACGTCGTGCCGGGCGGCCGCGACGTCGGCGAGCACCTGGTGACCCACCCGGGCACCGACAAGATCGCCTTCACCGGCTCGACCGCCGCCGGCAAGCGGATCATGAGCCTGTGCGGCGAGCAGGTGAAGCGGGTGTCGCTCGAGCTCGGCGGCAAGTCGGCGGCGATCGTGCTCGAGGATGCCGACGTGGCCACCATCGTGGCGACGGTCGTCGGGATCGGGATGAACCGGTCCGGTCAGGTGTGCGCGGCCCAGACCCGTGTCCTCGTCCACCGGTCGCGCTACGCCGAGGCGCTCGAGGTCGCTGGCGCCAAGGCGGCGTCGATCGCGGTGGGTGACCCGCACGATCCGGCAACGGTGATCGGGCCGCTCGTGGCGGAACGCCAGCGCGACCGGGTCGAGGGGCTGCTGCGGTCGGCTCGGGACCTCGGCGCGAAGGTGGTCACCGGCGGCGGCCGCCCCAGCCACCTCCCGCGGGGTTGGTACATCGAACCTACCGTGCTCGGCGATGTCGACAACCAGATGATGATCGCCCGCGAGGAGATCTTCGGCCCGGTGCTGTGCATCATTCCCTTCGACGACGAGGACCACGCCGTCGGCATAGCCAACGACTCGCCGTTCGGCCTGGCCGGCGGGGTGTGGAGCGCCGACCCGGCCCACGCCCTGGCCGTTGCCCGCCGCCTGCGCACCGGCGCCGTCAACATCAACAGCACCTACCCGCCGTTCCCGCACGTGCCCTTCGGGGGGTTCAAGCAATCGGGCCTCGGTCGCGAGCTAGGCCCCGAAGGCCTGGTGAGCTACCTCGAAGTCCGCAGCATCGGCCTACCCGCCGAACTGCTCGCCAAGACCCCGTGAGCGGCCCAGTCGATTGGGTGGAAGTCAGGGGGCGAGGATCAGGTCCTTGATCAGGTCGAGGGTGACCGCGACGACATCGTCTTTATGGTCGAGGGGAACCCTCACCAGGCCCGAGTCCTCGTTGTACATGGTCTTGGGGTAGAGGCGCTTGAGCCGCACCGCCCGGCTGGCGCGCAGCTTCACGGGCTGCATCTGCACGGTTGGAACGGGCGGCGCGAAGCCCGTCGGCTTGGTGATCGACAGCTCGGTTATCCCGGCCTCCAGGCACGCGGCCCGCAGCCGCCCGACGTCGACAAGCGCCGCAGCCGGCGGAGGCATCGGCCCGTAGCGGTCTACCCACTCGACGGCCAGGTCCTCGACTTCGGCCGACGTCACGGTCGCCGACAGCCGGCGGTACGCCTCGAGCCGCTGCTCCGAGCGGGTCACGTAGTCCTCGGGCAGGAACGCTGGTGTCGGGACGTCGATCTTGACCTCGGCCACCACTGGTGGTTTCTCGCCCCGCAGCTCGGCCACGGCCTCGCTCACCATCTGGCAGTACAGGTCGTAGCCCACCGCCGCGATGTGGCCCGACTGGCCGACACCGAGCAGGTTGCCCGCCCCGCGGATCTCGAGGTCGCGCATGGCGATGGCGAAACCCGACCCGAGCTCGGTCGACTCGCCGATCGTCTTCAGCCGCTCGTAGGCCTCCTCAGTGAGGGTGTGGTCGCGCGGCGTGAAGAGGTACGCGTAGGCCCGCTGCCCGGCCCGGCCCACCCGACCGCGGAGCTGGTGGAGCTGCCCGAGCCCGAGCAAGTCGGCCCGGTCGACGACGAGGGTGTTGACCGTCGGCATGTCGATGCCCGACTCGATGATCGTGGTGCACACCAAGACGTCGTACTCGCCCTCCCAGAAGTCGAGAACGATGCGTTCGAGGGACCCCTCGTCCATCTGGCCGTGGGCCACGGCGATACGGGCTTCGGGCACCATGCGCCGTACCCGCTCGGCGACCAGCTCGATGTCACGCACGCGGTTGTGCACGAAGAACACCTGCCCCTCGCGAAGCAGCTCGCGGCGGATGGCTTCGGCCACCGCCCGGTCGTCGTGCTCGCCTACGTAGGTGAGGATCGGCTGGCGGTCCGCCGGCGGTGTGTTGATCATGCTGAGATCACGGATCCCGGTGAGGCTCATCTCGAGGGTCCGCGGGATCGGCGTCGCCGACAGCGTCAACACGTCGACGGAGGACTTGAGGTTCTTGATCGCCTCCTTGTGCCCGACGCCGAAACGCTGCTCCTCGTCGACGACCAGCAGGCCGAGGTCCTTGAACCGCACGTCTTCGGACAGCAGCCGGTGCGTGCCGATGACCACATCGACCTCGCCCGCGCCGACCCCTTCGACCAC
This sequence comes from uncultured Acidimicrobiales bacterium, assembly GCA_964390555.1. Classification (GTDB taxonomy): domain Bacteria; phylum Actinomycetota; class Acidimicrobiia; order Acidimicrobiales; family SHLQ01; genus CAVTWS01. The sequence continues at coordinate 10,111 of CAYMJU010000037.1, forward strand.
CTTGCGGGCCTGGCCCGGCGTGAGGAACCGCGACAGCACCTCGACCCGCACGGGATAGTCGGCGAACCGCTCGCTGAAGGTCTGGAAGTGCTGTTGGGCGAGCAGCGTGGTCGGGACCAGGATCGCGACCTGCTTGCGGTCCTGCACGGCCTTGAACGCCGCCCGCAGCGCCACCTCGGTCTTGCCGAACCCGACGTCGCCGACCACGAGGCGGTCCATCGGCACCGGCTCATCCATGTCGCGCTTGACGTCGATGATCGCTTGGAGCTGATCGGGAGTCTCGGTGTACGGGAACGCATCCTCCATCTCCCGCTGCCACGGGGTGTCGGGCTGGAAGGCGTGGCCGACGGTGACCATGCGCTTCTGGTAGAGCACGACCAGCTCCTGGGCGATCAGGTTCACCTCGGCGCGCACGCGGGCCTTGGACTTCGACCAGTCGCTGCCGCCGAGGCGGTTCAGCGACGGGCTCTCGCCGCCGGAGTACCGATGGATGCTGTCGATCTGATCCGAGGGCACGTACAGCCGGTCGTCGCCCCGGTACTCGATCAGCAGGTAGTCACGCTCGACGCCCCCGATGGCGCGGGTGACCATGCCGGCGAAGCGGCCGACGCCGTGCTGATGATGCACGACGTGGTCGCCGGGCTCGAGATCGTCGACGAATCGCCGGGCATCGCGGGTCCGCACCCGGGCGACGCGGTGAGCCCGCCGCCTCCCGGTGATGTCGGACTCCGACAGCAGGGCGAGCCGGGGGCCGGCGATGACCGCACCTCGTTCGATCGAGGCGACCGTGACCCACAGGCCAGGACCAACAGTTGACCCGACCCGCTCGACGAGCTGCACGCTCAGACCTTCGGCGGCGAGCAACCGGACGATACGTTCGGCCGAACCTGCCCCGTCGGCGCAGATGACGACCCGCCAGCCGTCGCCGTACTGATCGCGCAAGCGCTCGGCGAGGATCTCGCTTCCGCCGACGACGGGCTCCCAACCGTACGCTCCGAGGACCGACACCTCGGGGGACTCGGGCACGGCGGTGACGGTGATGACCGGCGCGTGGACTTCGGCGAGCATCCGGTCGAACGCCACATGGAGGCGAGCCAGGTCCGCGTCGGCGCTCTCGGCCTCGGTCTCGCCCACACCCCACGTTCGAGCGAGGGTCCGAGCCAGGTCGGCCTCCTCGGCGAGGAGATCCGTCGCCCGGTCGCGCATGCGGCGGGGCTCGACGACCACGATCTGAGCGTCGGCGTCGAGCAGGTCGGGTAGCACCCGATCGCCGTCGACGAGCCACGGCAGCCACGACTCCATGCCGTCGAAGAACAGCCCCTCGGCCAAGCGCTCCCAGTGCTCGCGACCCCACGGTTCGGCGCCGACCAGCCCGGCCGCCCGGGCGCGGACTTCGGGCGAGGGCACGAGCTCGCGGGCGGGAAAGATCTGCACGCCGGACAGTGCCGCCATCGAGCGCTGGTCGTTCACCGAGAACTCGGTGAGCCGGTCGACGTCGTCGCCGAACAAGTCGATGCGGACCGGCGCGTCGGCCGTCGATGGGAACACGTCGAGGATCGAGCCACGCACTGCGACCTCGCCCCGGTGCTCGACCTGGTACTCGCGGTGGTAGCCCATGCCCACCAAGCGTTCGACCAGATCGAGAGGATCACAGACGTCGCCGACGGCGACCTCGATCGGTTCCACATCGTCGGCGTCGGGTCCGAGCCGTTGGAGGAGGGCCCGCACCGACGCCACGATCACGTCGGGCCGCTCGCTCGGTCGGCCGAGGCGCCACAGGACCCGCAACCGCTGCCCCATCGTCTCGATCGTCGGGCTGACCCGCTCGAACGGCAAGGTCTCCCACGCCGGGTACACCTCGACGCGATCCGGGCCGAGCAGCGCCGACAGGTCCCGGCCCAGGCGTTCGGCCTGGGTGCCGGTGGGCGTGGCCACGAGCACCGGCCGGCGTTCGCTCTGGTGGACGAGTCCGGCGATGGCGAGCGGCCACGCCGGCTCCGGTGCGGACAACGCCGACGATCGGCGACCGACGACGTCGATCAGCGCCGGTTGGTCGACGAGCAGCCGCCCGAGTCCCTTGATCGACATGGCGCGGCGTTACCCCGCGCCGTTGAAGAGAGCCATGGCCTCGTCGATGCCACCGGCCAGGATGGTCTCGATGGCGTCGGCCGCCCGTTCGATCACGATGTCGAGCTCGGCCCGCTCGGCCTTGCCCGGGCGCCGCAGCACGTAGTCCTTGCCTGATTGGCGGCCCGGCGGCTTGCCCACGCCGATGCGCACGCGGATGTAGTCGTCGGATTTGAGGTGCGCCGAGATCGACTTGAGCCCGTTGTGGCCGGCCAGCCCTCCGCCGAGCTTGGTCTTCAGGCGACCGACGGGTAGGTCGAGCTCGTCGTGGGCGACGACCAGCTTGGCTAGATCGGCGACGCCGTAGCGGCGCACGAGAAGGCGCACCGACTCGCCCGAATTGTTCATGAACGTCTGCGGGAACGCCAACGCCACCCGGTGTGCGCCGATGCGCACTTCATCGACGAGCGCCCGCTCCTTGCCCATCTTGAGCTTGCCGCGATGGCGACGGGCGAGCGTCTCGACGAGCTCGACACCGACGTTGTGACGGGTCCCCGCATAGTCGGCTCCAGGGTTGCCGAGCCCGACGACGAGTAGATCCGAGGCGGCGCCGGTGCGATCCTCGCCGGTTCGCTTACGGAGCAGCGACATGACCGCCCGGCCTGGTGATCACGGCTTGCACACGGAGGCGGGCTGCGCCCGGTTCACTTCTTGCGGGCGCCCTTGGCCTTCGCCGCCGCGTCGCCGGCCTCGGCGGCCAGCTTCTCCTGGCGGTCGAGCTCGAGGGTCGACCGGGTCACGACGCCCACGATCACCGGTGCATCGAGCCGCTCGGCGGTGCGCACACCCGCCGGCAGCGAAACTTCACGAACCTTGATCGAGCGACCGACCTCGAGCCTGGAGATGTCGACGGGGATGTCGGCGGGCAGCTCGGCCGGCTTGGCGATGACACGCATGCGGAACATGGCCTGGTCGACGTTGCCACGGCGCTGAGCCACCTTGACAGCCTCGCCCTTCATCTTCACCGGGATCTCGACAGTGATCTCGAGGTTGGGGTCGACCCGGAGGAAGTCGACGTGAAGGACCTCGCGGCGCACCGGGTGGCGCTGGATGTCCTTCAGGACCGACAACTGGCTCTCGCCCTCGGCTTTGAGGTTTATGAGGGCGTTGGTACCCCGTTCACCGGTGAGCGCCCGGCGCAGATCAGTCCGGTCGACGGTGATCGGTTGAGCATCACGCCCGAGGCCGTAGACGACGCCGGGAACCCGGCCGTCGCGGCGGGTACGGCGGCTGTCACCGCTGCCGGACCCACGACCCGTTTCGATTGGCAGAACGACCTCGCCCATGGGTGCACTCCCGAGCTAGCGACACGACAACAGCCCGACAGCGTATCGGCACTGGCGCACCTCCCACCAGGGATCGAAGCCCAGAACGCGCGCCACAAGTGAACGTTCGACATCTGATCGGTCTCGCTCGCCTGCTGGCGCAGTCGAGAAATGCCGCTATCACATTGGAGGGCTCGCCTATCGGCTCGCCATCTAAGCCCGCCACGGTCACCGATAATTGCGCTCGTCGAAGATCTCGCTCACGCTCGTGTTCTCGAACACCGCCCTGATGGCCCGGGCGATCAGCGGCGCCACCGACACCACGACGAGCTTGTCGAACCGCTTGTCGTCGGGGAGCGGAAGGGTGTCGGTGACCACGACCTGCTCGATCCCGGAGTTCTTGAGCCGATCGACCGCCGGGCCCGAGAAGACCGCGTGGGTCGTACCGACGAGCACGCGGTCGGCGCCGCGCTCGAGCAACAGCTCGGCCGCGGCGACGATCGTGCCGCCGGTGTCGATCATGTCGTCGATGAGAACACACGTACGGCCATCGACCTCGCCGACGATCTCTTTGGCCTCGACCACGTTCTTCAGCTGGAGGGAGCGGCGCTTGTGCACGATGGCCAGATCGGCGTGGAGCTGATTGGCGTAGCGCTCGGCGACCTTCACCCGACCGGCGTCGGGGCTGACCACCACCAAGTCGTCGCCGACCCGGGAGAAGTAGTCGACGAGGACGGGCATCGCCTGGAGGTGGTCCACCGGACCGTCGAAGAACCCTTGGATCTGGTCGGAGTGGATGTCGACGGACAAGATGCGGTCGGCGCCGGCGGCCCGGAACATGTCGGCGACCAGGCGAGCGGTGATCGGCTCGCGGCCCGAAGCCTTGCGGTCCTGGCGGCCGTAGCCGTAGAACGGACAGACGACCGTGATGCGGTGAGCCGACGCCCGTCGCGCCGCGTCGACCATGATCAGCTGCTCCATGATGGCGTCGTTGATCGACATGCCCTCGAACGCGCTGTGCGTCTGGATGATGAACACGTCGGTCCCGCGGACCGACTCGGTGAACCGGCAATGGATCTCGCCGTTCGCGAAGTCGGCAACCGCAGCGTCGCCGAGAGGAATGTCGAGCTCGGCGGCTATGTCGGCCGCCAGGTCGAGCCCGACCCGACCCGACACCAGATACAACCGTCGGAGCGAGGCCAGCTCCATGGGCACTCCTCATCGCTGGCCCCGACCATCGCGGCCCCTTGGGCCACTGTAGGCCCGCCAGCGCGCCAAGGCCGAGGCAATTGGGCAATCAGCCAGAACCCGCGCCAACAAGTGAACGTTCGACATCCGATCGGTCTCGCTCGCCTGCTGGCGCAGTCGAGAAATGCCACTGTCACATCGGAAGTGCTCGCCTACGGCTCGCCCTTCTAGGCGTCGGGAGAGGCGGCGTGGAAGAACGGGCCGGTGCGGGTGCCGGCGGGAACCTGCGATCCCGGTTCGAGCACTGCGAAGGGGCCGACCTCGGCCCCCGGCCCGATCTCGGCATCGCGGGCGACGGTCTTGTCGAGGCGGGCCCGGGCGCCGACCGCACAGTCGACGAGGCGACAATCGGCACCGATCTCGGCGCCCTCGCCGACGACGGTGAAGCCCTGGAGGATGACCCCGGGGAACAGCGTGACGTCGGCCGCCAGCTCGACGGTCGTGTCGAGGTACGTGCTGGCGGGGTCGAGCATGGTGACGCCGCGGGCCAACCACCGGAGGTTCGTGCGCCGCCGCAGCTCGGCCTCGACGACCGCGAGCTGGGCACGGTCGTTGACGCCCATGACCTCGGCCGGGTCGGCGATCGAGAACACGTCGGCCGGGTGACCAGCCGAGGTCAGCACATCGACGGCGTCGCCGAGGCGATACGCGCCCTGACGATTGTCGGGTTGCAGCCGCCGCGCCGCGGGGGCGAGGAGGCTGCGACGGAAGCAGTAGATGCCCGTGGCCGCCTCGGTGAGCGCATCGTGCGAGGGCGTGAGGTCGCTGCCATCGATCACGGCGGTGACCCGGCCGTCGCGCCCGCCGTGTTGCACCCTGCCCAGGCCGTCACCGGGACGCGCCGGTGCCGCCAGCACCGTGACCGCCGCGCCCGAAGCGCGGTGGGCGGCGACGAGTCCCGACAAGCTCTGGGCGCGCACAAGCGGCATGTCGCCCGGCATGACCACCACGTCGTCGTCGAGGTCGTCTCCGAGCTCGTCGTCGGCCAGCGCCGACAGCGCCACACCGACGGCATCGCCCGATCCGCGGGCGACCTGCTGCTCGACGAACTGGAGCAATACGTCAGGGCCGTCGATCTGGAGGCGTTTGGCGATCGGCTCGCCGTCGGGCCCGACGACCACGACGACGCGTTCGATGCCGGCCGCGGCCGCCGCCTCGACCGCGTACAGAACCATGGCTTTGCCGCACACGAGGTGGAGGGGCTTGGGTCGGGCCGAGCGCATGCGGCTGCCCTGACCCGCGGCCAGGATCAACGCCGACAGTGACGGTTCCACGGGTCCTTTCTACCGGGTCCTAGCCCGAGATGGCAGGCCGCGAACTGTGCGTCACCGCGCCGGCGGCCCCGGTCGCGATCCGAGGCCTCGTCGCTCGGGCGACGCCGAGCGCCGACGGATGCGGCGCACGAACCCTCGCCGCACGAAATACGACCACTGGACGCTGGCGAACAGGACCATGGCAACGGTCACGGCCACCCAACCCCACGACTCGCTGAGCAGGGGCAGGTTCTCGTGGTTCATCCCGAACCATCCGGTGATCAAGCTGAGCGGGAGCAAGATGGCGGCGTAGACCGTCAGCACCCTGGTGATCTCGGCCAGTTTCTCACCGGAGGCGCCGCGGTAGGTGTCGAGCACGTCGCCGAGCAGGGCGCGGGCCGTCTCGACCGACTCGACCACCTGGTCGTGCACGTCAGCGGCATCGCGGAGGCGTCCCCGGCCGGCGCGGGTGACGAGCGGTGTGCCGATCGTCAGCATCGAGCGCAACACCTGACGTTGGGGTTGCACCATCGTCCGGAGGATCGACGTCTCGCGCCGGAGCATCTGAACCTCGGCCAGCACGGCAGCGTCGGCCGTCAGCGCCCGATCCGACAGGTCGTCGAGGCGGCGATCGAGCTCGATGACCACTTCGAGGAAGCGTCGGCCCACGATCTCGGCCAGATGGCCGAGCAGGTGACTGGGGTCGAGCTCGCCCTCGGAATCTCGGGACCGCTGCACCTGAACCCACAGCCGCTCGACGCCGTCGAGCTCGCCGTCGTGGACGGTGATGAGCGCTCGATCGGTGACGATGGCGTCAACCTCGCGGGTGTCGATGCGATCCTCGTGCGGCACCAGGTCGTGGAGGACGACGTAGAGGTGATCCCCCTGGTCGTCGAGCTTCGGGAGAAGCTCCATGCCGAACACGTCATCGACGACCGTTCGATCGAGACCGAACTCGTGCGCGACGGCGTTCACGAGATCAGCGCCAGCGTCGGCCAGATCGACCCAGATCCACTGGTGGCTCCGCGCCGCCACACCAACGTCCTCGGCCCCCGACACTTCGATGGGGCGCAGGCCTTCGCCCGAGACACGTTGAACCAGGCACCTGATCGCCACTCGGTGAGTATCGCAGACAAGTTCCCCGAACGTGCCCCAATGGAGCGTTGCACGAGCCCGCGCCATCGGGGACAGGCGGACCGGCAGGCGATATTCGCCGGGTCAGCTCGCCCCAGCGCGCAGGGTTCCGAGCAAGCGGGTCGCCGCGGCGTCGAAGATGCGGATGTCTCGCCGGAGTCGGGCGAGCAGGAGGGCGCCCTCCAAGCAACCGACGACCGACGCCGCGATGTCGGTGGCCGGGCCGTCGAACGCGAGGGTCGCGCCGTCGCGGCCCTGCTCGAGCAGGCTGGCGAGCCAGGACTCGTTGCCGATGAAGAACCGCACTACGGCGTCGAGCATCGACGCCGGCAGCGTTTCGTGCTCGGCGGCGAGCATCCCGCACAAGCACATTCGTCCCCCCGCGAGCACTTGGCGGTACAAGTCGACGTATGCAGTGAGCTTCGCTGGTGCTGACCCAGAAGCGGCATCGATAGCCTCGAGCGCGTTTGTGAAGCGGGCGGCGTAGCGATCGATGAGTGCCTCGCCCAGCTCGGCCTTGCCGGCGAAGTGATAATGCAAGGCCGGCTTGGTCACACCGAGTTCGCGCGCGATGTCGGCGTAGCTGAACCCGTTGAAACCCCGTGTCTGCACGAGACGCTCGGCCACATCGAGCGCCGAGGCCGCCGTGTCGCCGTTCCGTAGCGCTGGGCTCACGCCACCCCCTTGACTCTTACCTACTAGTAGGTCAGAGTGTAGCCGAAGCTCGGAGAGAAACAATATCCACCATTGCCAAGGGGGACCCGTGAGCCAACCAACCGAACACTGCACCTTCACCCAACCCGTCGAGACCCGCGCCTTCCCCAACGGGCGGGTCGAGCTCGTCGATGTGGGCGGCACCCAAATCGGTCGGCTGGTCCTTCAGCCCGGCTGGCGCTGGTCCGACGACGTCAAGCCGATCGCCGGCACTCACAGCTGTGAGGCTCCCCACTTCCAGTACCACGTGAGTGGCCATCTCGCGATCCGGATGGACGACGGCACCGAACTGGTCGCCGGACCCGGCGACGTCACCTCGCTCCCGAGTGGGCACGATGCCTGGGTCGTGGGCGACGAGCCGGCGGTCGTCGTCGACTGGTTCGCCGCGTCGAACTACGCCAAGGCGCCCACCACCGACGAGGCCGACCTGCAGGACGCCGAAGCCGTCGTGACGGCCTTCGGCGCCGCTTGGGTGGCCCACGATCTCGAACGAGCCCTGTCGATGCTCACCGACGACTGCGTCTTCGACGCCACCGGGCCCGCGCCCGACGGAGTGCGTCACCAGGGCCGGCGGGAAATCGCCGAAGCCTGGCAGGCGATCTTCGCCGACCAGGCGTCCCAGTTCGAGGTCGAGGAGACCTTCGCCGCGGCCGACCGTGTTGTCCAACGGTGGTGCTACCGGTGGAAGGACGGTCACGTCCGTGGCGTGGACCTGTTTCGAGTCGACGGAAACAAGATCGCCGAGAAGTTCTCGTACGTGAAGGGCTGAACCCGCTGTGCCCATCAACGCGGACCAGACGACCGACATCGCCCACCTCCACCGGCAAGCTCTCGCCAGCACCTACCGATTCGTCGCCGGTATCGAGGAAACGCAATGGACCCTCCCAACACCGTGCGACGGGTGGGACGTCCGCGAACTGGTCAATCACGTCGTCGCCGGCAACCTGTGGGCGGCCGAGCTGGCCCGCGGGCGCACCATCGACGATGTCGGCGACCGGCTCGACGACGACCAACTCGGCGACCGGCCAGTCGAGGCCTACCAGGCGTCGGCCGACGCCGCGGCCGCAGCATTCGAAGTCCCGGGCGCCCTCGACGACCCCTGCGCCGTCTCCTACGGGCCGGTACCGGGCTCCGTCTACGCGGGCCACCGTTTCATCGACGTGCTCGTCCATGGTTGGGACCTCGCCGTCGCCACCGGACAACCCGACGGGCTCGACCCCGCGCTCGTCGATGCGTGCTGCACTGAGATCGAGCCACAACTCGCACTCCTACGAAGCAGCGGCATGTTCGGCGCCGACTCCACCGCCCCGCCCGGCGCCGACGCGCAGTCTCGCCTGATGGTCGCACTCGGAAGAAGGCCGAGCGGCGCCTGAGCGTCGAGGCCCGTTCGACGACCGGTCAGACTCTGCGCTCGCTCGTGCCGCCCTCGGCGATGCACCGGTCGGCTTCCACCGGCCGGGCACCGCGACCGCTGCCGGTACGGCGGCTCCTCGTCGCGTTGACCTTGCTCGCCTCGGCCTGCACGAGCGGTCGCGACGCCCAAGGGCACGAGGTCGCCGACTCTGGTCAGGAGTGTGCGACGTTCACCTACGACCCCGACCAGCCCTTCACCGAAGTGAGCCAGACCTACGTCGACCGGGATCCGTTGGAGTTGCCACTCGCTGATCCCGTCGAGGTCGGCCTCGATCCGGTCGGGCTGGCCAACGCGGCCGATGCCGTGGCCCTTTCGCCGGGCGCTGCGAGCCTGTTGGTCATGCGCGACGGGAAGCTCGCCTTCGAGCGCTACTTCAATGGTTACGACGCCGCCGACGCCAACGGCGTCCACTCCTTGTCCAAGTCCATCTTGTCGGTGCTCACCGGTATCGCGATCGAAGAGGGCCGCCTATCCCTCGATTCGACGGTCGGCGATCTCCTCCCAGCCGATCAGGTCCCAGCCCACGGGGACCTCACCGTCCGCGATCTGATCACGATGGCCGGCGGCCTGGAGATGCCCGCCGTCGACCTCGACTACGAGTGGGAGCCGAGCGACGTCCCGGGGGAACCCTCGCTGGTCCGCGCGGTGTTGGAGCGGTCGAGCGTGACCGAGCCGGGGACCGAATTCGTCTACAACACCGGACTGACCCAGGTGCTCGGGGCCATGGTGGCCGAAGCGACCGGCATGTCCCTGTGCGATTACGCCGCCGAACGGCTTTTCGGTCCGCTGGGGGTCGACGTGGAGCACTGGCACGTCGATCCCACCGGCTATTTTGCCGGAGGTTACGGGTTGGTCCTGACGCCCCGCGAGATCGCTCGGTTCGGCCAACTCATAGCTGACGATGGCGAGTTCGACGGCGCGCGGCTGGTATCGACCTCCTGGCTGGGTGAGTCGCTCTCCTCCCGCTGGGAGCTCGGCTGCGCCGCCTACCCGGCAGCCCAGAGCTACGGCTATCTCTGGTGGCGCTACGACATCGGCGGCCATCAGGCCTGGATGGCTTCGGGCTTCGGTGCCCAGGACCTGGTCATCATCGAGGACCTCGACCTGGTGGCGGTCGTGACCCACGACACCACCGAGCCGGGGTTCCGGGTGCCGATGCTTGCGTTGCTCTACGACATCCTGCTCGCCGCCGTCGACGGCCAGTCGCCACCGGAACCGCACGAGCAGTGCCCCGTGGCCATGACGATGGCCAGCGTCGCCACCGACGGCTCGTCACCTCCATCGCTGATACCGGGCTGGCCTGCCGACGCGCTGCCCTGGTCAGCGTCACCCGGAGGCGACCGGCTGGTGTTGAGCCGCCGCTTCGCGGGCGCCTTTGACCTCTACACCATCGACCGCGACGGCTCCGATCTGACTCGCGTGACCCGCGACGGCCCGCCCGACGTGATCCCCTCATGGTCTCCCGACGGGGCGATGGTGGTGTTCGCCCGCGGCGAGCCTTGGGCGAGTGACCTCTACCTGATCGCCCCCGACGGCACCGGCCTGCGGCAGCTAACCGACTTCGACGGCTACGAGCAGTCGGCTACCTGGTCGCCCGACAGCCGCCGGATCGCTTTCATCTGGGGCCACGACGACGTCGTTGGCTTCGGTCATTCAGGTGAGCTGTGGGTGATGGACAGCGACGGCACGAACCTCGAACAGCTGGTAGGCGACGGGGCGTCCTATCCAGCCTGGTCGCCCGACGGCACCCACATCGCGTTCGGACGAAGCGGCGATACCGATCACATCATGGTGCTCGATCTCGCCGATGACGAAACGAACGACCTCGGCTCGGGCCTGTTGCCGCGATGGTCTCCCGACGGCGCTCGCATCGCGTTCGTCGGCCTTCGAGACGGCGACGGCAGCGACGTGTTCACCATGGCCGCCGACGGAACCGACCGAGTCCGGCTCACCGATGACCCCGAGTTCGACACCTCCCCCCTGTGGGGATCCGACGGCGCCACTGTTGTGTTCGCGACCAGCGCCAGGTGATGGCGCACACAGAAGATGATCACCGCTCAGGTTTCGCCGGCTTGGGTTCTCAGGGGGTGAGGCCCTCGTCCGCAAGCAAGCGGTCTAGGTCGGGGTCGGGCACGCCGAGGGCGCCATACGCGGCGGCGTCGGCCGCGGCTCCGTCGGGATCGTCGAGCACGCGTGAGCGGACAACGGCCCGCAAGGCGAAAGCGTCGGCGCTCGTCGCGTCGACGCCGACGGCTCGATCGAGCCACTCCTCGGCAGACGCCGCCAGTTGTTCGAACCGATCGGTCAGTCCTTCGATCCGGGCCGAATCGGCCGAGAGGGCGAGGAGCAGACCCCTCGCGGCGAGCGGCGACGCCGACTCGGGCGCGGCGGCGATCACGGCATCGATCACCTCGAGGGCGTCGACCACCTCGCCGGAGTCGATGCGCTCGGACAAGGCGATGAGCAGTTCGGGGGCGGACCCCGCGGCGAGCACCGAGATCGCGGCAGCCTCGTCGCCGCCGTCGAGCAGCGCGGCCGCGATGTCCGAGCGCAGGGCGAACTGGCGCACCAACTGGAGCATGACCGGCGGCGGTTCGAGCGCGTCGAAGGCCACGAGCTCGACGGCCGCAGCCGCGGGGTCGGCGTCGCCCCGCAGCGCGACGACCGCGCTGAACACCCGGGCATCGGGGAGCCGGGCGTCGGCGGCGACCGCGTCGGCCAAGTCCGCGCGAGCGGCATCGACGTCGCCCTCCTGGAACGACAGCCAGCCGCGATAGGTGAGGGCCTCGGCGTTGGTCGGCTGGATCTCGAGCACGCGGTCGTACGCATCTCGTGCTTCGCCAGGCTCGCCGGCGGACAGCGCCTCCTGCGCCTCGATCAGCAGCGACGCCGTCGAGTTGCGGATGTCGCCGGTGCTCGACTCGCTCGACCCGCGACTCCCGACCGCACGAGCCATCACGAGCCCTGCGCCGACTGCGAACAGCGAGACGGCCACACCCCACAGCACCCGACGCCCTCGAGCAGCCGCCGGCCGTTGGGCCGGTACGACAGGGTCGGCCCGGATGAGCTGGGCGGCCCGGGCCGTGTACTCGTCGCGCAGCGTCTCGTAATCCTCGTCGGATAGGTCACCGGCGTCGTGTTCGAGCTCCAGATCGGCGAGCGACACGAGGAGGAACTTCGTCTCGTCGCTCACGGGTCGACGGTCTCCCCAGCGGGCTCCTCGGGATCGTCACCGGCGGCGAGAGCGGCGCCGACCAGGGATCGGTCCTCGTCGCTGACCTCACGATCGCCCGACCACGGCGACCGCCACCGCCGGAACACCGCCACCAACCCGGCGGCCCCGGCCACGAAGGCCACGACGGGCAGGACCCACACCAGACCGACGAATCCGCCCGATCGGGGCCGCAGGTCGATCGCCTCGCCGTAGACCTCGACCAGGCGATCGCGGATCTCGCCGGGCGACCGTCCGTCGTCGACCATGGACCGGATCTCCTGACGAACCGCCAGGGCCGCCGGCACGTCGGACTCGGCCACCGACTGACCGTCGCAGACCGGGCACGCGAAATCACGAGAGATATCGGCGGCGACGTCGGCGTTGGTGCGCGGCGCACCCTCATCGACCGCGGCGATCACCAGGCCGACGACTCCTGTGGCGACAAGGGCCAACCAGCCGGCCCGACGGTTCGAACGCTTCACGCCCCTTCGGCCGCCTGCTCGAAGCGGTCGATCAGAGCGTCGAGCCCGTCGGCGGTCACCCCGCCGGTCACGTGGGCGACCACACGACCAGACGGCGCGATGAGGAACGACTCGGGCAACTTGGCGACGCCGAAGTCGAGACCGATCGAGAACGCGGACTCGGTCTCGACGACGACTGGCCAGTCGCCGCCGTACTCCTCGAGGAACGCCAAGGCGTTGGATCGCCGGTCGCCGAAGGACACTCCGACGAGTGCGGCGTCGCCCGCCGCCGCGTGGCGTTCGGAGAACTCGACCAGCTCCGGATGCTCGTCGACGCACGCCGCGCACCAGCTCGCGAAGAAGTTCACCACCACCCACCGCCCCCGCTGCGACGACAGCGCGTACGTGCCACCGTCGAGGGTGGGTGCGTCGATCGGGGGCGACGGCTCGTCGAGGATCTCGACACCGACCGAGTCGGCTCCCTGATCGCGCGTCGCCAGCAGCGCGACGAACGCCGCGACCACTACCGCGAACACGACAGCGATCCACATCACAGTGCGCGAGCGCACCTCTGAGTCAGTGCGCGAGCGCACCTCTGAGTCAGTGCGAGAGCGCACGTCGGAGCCGGGCGGCACGTCTTCGGTCGTCACACCAGCACCTCGTCGGCACGAGACCGCACCGGGATGGGCGCCGAAACCGGCTCGGTGCCCCGGCGGCGGCCACCGGGGAAAGCGGCGAGCACCGTGCCCACGGCCATGATGAGCCCGCCGATCCACAGCCACACGATCAATGGCTGGACCGTCACCCGGATGACCGGCGGCTCGCCGTCGGCCGGCAGCCTCGGCAGCGACAGATGCACGTCGTCGCGCCACGAGCTGCGCACCGACGGGGTGGCGATGACTTGGCCGCTGCTCGAGTAGGTGCTGACCGCCGGCGTGTAGGTGTCGCCGCCGTCGACCTGGACGAGAGCCCGCAGTTCGGTCCGCTCGGGGAACGTCTCGATCTCGATACCGCGATAGGTGACCTCGTGGCCGGCGAAGCTCGCCGTCTGCCCCTCGGCGAGGGTGAACTCGGCTTGGCGGACGTAAGCCGAGCTGGCCGCGAGCGCGACCGCGATCACGATGACGCCGAGGTGTACCACCATGCCACCGTTGGCCCGCCCGACCACACCCCGCCACCCCTGACGCCGGCTGGCGAGAACGATCTGGCGCAGCGCGGCGCCCGACGCGAAGCCGCCCAAACCGAACGACAGCACCGGGGCCAGGCCGCGGGCGCCGACGAGCAGGGCGACGACCACCGCCGCCACGCCACACCACGCCGGCCAGTAGAGGCGCTGGCCGAGGACCTCGGTAGTCGCCGCACGCCACGGCAGCACCGGGGCGATGGCCATGAGAAACAGCAGGGCGAACCCGATCGGCATCGCCATCGACTCGAAGTACGGGCTACCGACCGAGATGCGATCGTCGTTCCAGGCTTCGACCACGAGCGGGAACACGGTGCCGAGCAGCACGACGAACGCGAACGCCGCGAACAGCAGGTTGTTGGCGAGGAACGCCCCTTCGCGCGACAGCGGTGAGTCGATGCGGCCCGGAGACCGCAGGGCGTCGCCGCGCCAACCGACCAGGCCTACGGTCACCGCCACCACCAGACCGAACATGGTGAGCAGCCACGGTCCGATGTGTGACTCGGAGAAGGCGTGGACCGACTCGACGACCCCGGACCGGGTGAGGAACGTGCCGAGGATGGTGAGCGCGAAAGTGGCCCCGACGAGCGACAGGTTCCACACCCGCAACATCCCCCGCCGTTCCTGCACCATCACCGAGTGCAGGTAGGCGGTGCCCGTGAGCCACGGCAGGAGCGACGCGTTCTCGACGGGATCCCACCCCCAGTAGCCGCCCCACCCGAGCACCTCGTAGGACCACCACGCGCCGAGGAGGATGCCGATGGTCAAGAAACCCCACGCGAACAGCGTCCACCGGCGGGTGGCGATCAGCCACCCTTCGCCGATCCGACCGGTGACCAGGCTGGCGATGGCGAACGCGAACGGCACCGTGAACCCGACGTAACCGAGGTACAGCATCGGCGGGTGAAAGGCGACGAGCACGTGGTTCTGGAGCAGGGGGTTCGGTCCCGGCCCGTCGAATCCTGGCGGCGGGTCGAACCGCTCGAACGGGTTGGCCGGCCCGAGTACGAGCAGGAAGAAGAACGCCGATACCGCGAACAACACGACCATGGCCCACCCGACGATCGGGTCGTCGAGGCGGCGCCGGAACTTGTGGACCACCACGGCGATGTAGCCGGCGAGCACCAGCACCCAGAGCAGGATCGAGCCCTCCAGCGACGACCAGATGGCGGTGAAGTTGTACAGCGCAGGCGTGCGATGGCTGCCGACCTGCGCGGCGTAGGAGACCGTGAAGTCGCGGGTGATGAGGGCGCGCTCCATGATGGCGAAGGCGCCGAGCGCGCCGACACCGACGATGGCGGCGTAGGTCGGCGCGCGGCGCAATACGGCGAGGCGGCCCGAGACCAACGCCGCACCGAACGTCACCGCTCCCACCGCCGACGCCGCGAACCCCACGGCGACGAAGAGTGCTCCGAGCGAGGCGTTCACGCCCGCGGACCGATCACCCTGATCCGCCGTTTTCGGCTTCGTCGAGGCGGTCGCCGTTCTCGGCCGTGTAGACCTCGTCGTGCTTGACGAGCATCTCGTCGGACTCGAAGTACCAGCCGTCGTTGGCGCCGCCACCGAACTCGGTCACGCCGCCGGGGTGACCCTCGACCCACGCGCCTTCGAGCACGACCGGTATGTCGTCCTGGAACAACTGCGGTGGGTCGCCATGGTGCACCACGTCGGCCCGCACGCCGTCGAAGTTCACCGTGAACGTCAGGACCGGCTCGTCGGCGATGGTGGTGTCGACGACCGTGCCGGGCACGACCGAGCCCTGCAGGCGAAACCGCCGGTCGCCGAGGTCGGCGCGGGCCTCCACGGCTTCGTCGACATTGCGGAAGTACAGCGACGCGTCGCCGAGCCCGTTGGCGAGAACGACACCGATCAACACGACGATCACCCCGACCAGGGTCCACGGCAGCCACCGGCGCCCCGGCCGGACCGCGAGTGGGCGGGGCGTGAGGTCGGGCCGGGCCGGCAGCTCGTCGGCGTCGGGCGACGCGCCGACCTCGTCGTCGATCGTCATCGGTCCGCCGAGCTCATCCAGCGCCGCCGGTCGGGGGCCACGTGACGGCTGAGCCGCCGCCCCCGAACGACGAGCGATGTCGCGTACGCCGCGATCGCGCCCAGGCCGATCGACCAGCCGGCGACGAGATATCCGAGGTGCGTCACGGTTGGCCTCCCACCGACGGCACGGCCGGGTAGCTCGATCCTGGCGCCTCGGCGCGACGTTCGGCGAGCGCCACGTCGAGCCCGTGGACCTCGTGCTCGCGTTCGAGCCACGCGATGCGGAACCGGTGGATCAACATCCACGCGAAGATCACCATGAACACCGCGATGCCGAGCACGGCGGCGAACAACATCACGCCATCGATGTCGGGATCGAGCTTGGCGACCGTGGCCCCCTGGTGCAGTGTGCGGTCGTCCCACCACTCGACGGACCGGTTCACGATCGGGATGTCGATGAAGGCGACGATGGCGACGACGGCCGAACGCTTGGCGGTGACGTCGGGGTCGGCCGTCACCTGCCGCAACGCCAGGTAGCCGCAGAAAAGCAGGAACAGCACGAGCGTCGTGACGAGACGGACGTCGCCCCACTCCCAGTACGTCCCCCAGGTCGGCCGGCCCCAGATGGCTCCCGTGATGAGCGTGACGGCCACGAACACCACGCCGATCTCGGCGGCCGACGACGCGACCAGATCCCACCACAGCGACCGCTTCCACAGGTAGGCGACGCTGGCGACGGCGCACAGCAGCAACGATGAGTAGGCGACGGCAACCGACGGCAGGTGGATGTAGAGCAGCCGCACCGCGTCGCCGAGCTGGGTGTCCTCGGGCGTGACGACGAACGCGTACAGCACCAGCACGGCGACCCCGGCGAGGGCGACCACCCCAAGCGCTCGGGTGGTGCGCGACCCGGTGTGGTCGACACCGCTCAAGTTGGTCACGAATCCTCCAACAACGTGCCGTAGGCCAAGATCCCCAAGGCGGTGTAGATCGCCGCGAACAGCGCGAGCAGGCCGAGCCAGCTCCAGCCATCGACGGCCACCGCACCCAGGGCGTCGTCGAACGCCCGGGTGGCGCCGATCAGCACCGGTGCCAGCACCGGAAGGAGCAGGATCGGCAGGATCGTGTCGCGTACCCGGAGCCCAGCGACCAGGGCGCCATAGAGCGTACCGGCGGCCGCCACGCCCATGGTCGCGAGCAGCGCGGCCGCGACCAGCAACAGCGGGTCGTCGATGGCGGCGTCGTAGAGGACGACGATCCCGGCGACGAGCACCAACTGGACGGCGGCCAGCTCGAGCGCCAACGCCGCCGCCCGGCCCGCGAACAGCGCGGCGGGATCGATGCCCGAGAGTCGCAGCGCGTCGCCCAGCCCCGGCGTCGACGCGACCGCCACCGACCGCTGCACGCCGAGCACGAGAGCGAACAGCACGGCGATCCAGTACAGCCCCGACGACGCGGTGCGCAACACCTCGCGGTTGGCGTCGAGGGCGAATCCGAACAGGACCAGCACCAACACCGCGAACGGCGCCAGTTGGGTCGCCACGACGCGGGTGCGGCGCTCGAT
>CAYMJU010000038.1:0-4290 GCA_964390555.1 uncultured Acidimicrobiales bacterium
CGCGGCTCGCTCTGGCTCGACGGCGTCAAGTACCTGCTCGTCACCACGATCGAGGGGTGCATCGACGTCGCCCAGCACATCGGATCGGCGCAAGGCTACGCCCCTCCCGACACGAACGACGCGGCGGTCAGGGCGCTCGGCGAGCCTCGGTGATCCGACCCGACCTGGCGGCCACGATCGGTCGGGCCGTCGGGTTCCGCAACGTTCTCGTGCACCAGTACGCGACGGTCGACGACACGATCGTGTTGGGTGTCGTCGATGATCTCGGGGTGTTCCGGGACTTCGTCGCCCAGGTCAGCCGCTGGGTTCTCGATACCGATCACCGGTGACGGTTACGAACCGGTGGGCTGCGATGTCACGGGAGCGTGAAGGACGACTACGAGCGCACCCGGTGGCGCCACTTTGGCGCCACCAGGCGTCGGACGTCAGGTCGTCGCGGCGATCTCAGCCAGGCGGTCGAGGGTTTTGGTCATGGACTTGCGGACCTTGCGGGCAGTGCCGAGGACGCGATGCAGCCACCAGGTGAGCTCGGCGGTCGCGTCCCAGGTCTCGCGCACGAGCGTGCGGCCCTCGCCGGCCGGTTCGAACTCGTAGCGGTACACCCGGCCACCCAGGTTCTCGCGTTCCTGACCCCGTACCTCGGGCTTGGGCGCCCAGGCGATCAGCCTGTTCTCCTCGAATTCGGTGACCGTGTTGATCATCCGGTACTTCATGCCCAACTTCATCGCCATGGCGAACTTGGCGCCGAGCGACAGCCGCTCGGGTCCATCGACGTCGGCTTGGCGGACCGTGCCCGAGCCGTCGATCTCGACGTGGCGACGCGGATCGGCCACGATGTCGAACAGGCGGTCGGCCGGCGCATCGATGACCCGCTCGACGGAGACGATCTTGTCACTCATGGCGAGCAGCCTAGAAGGCGGCTAGAGCTAGCGCGAGCCGATCGCGGTACTCGCTTACCCGCCGCATCTTGAGATGTTCGTAGCCCCGAACGATGTCGGGCAGCTCGGCGAGGGCGACTGCGGCATCGAGATTCGCGGTCGAGAGCACACCCAGCACGCGATCGATCGCGGCTCGGTACTCGCCGGGCAGCGCCCGCTCGGTCCGGCGAACTTCGGCCCACCGGAAGGGGTCGAACACGGTTCCCCGTAACCGCCGCCCCCGGGCCAGCACCCGGAACACCGGCATGGCCAGCGGACCGAATGCGATCTTGTGGTCCACCCCCATGGCCCGCAGCGCGGGCGGGTGCAGCTGGTAGGACACCCGCCCGTCGCGGCCGGCGACCCGGCGGGCCTCGGCCCGGCCGTCGGCATCGAACATCAGCCGGGCGACTTCGTACTCGTCCTTGTACGCCATGAGCCGGTACAGGTTCACCGCCACCGCGTTGGCGAGCCGCCGGGATCCCGGAGCGACCACCTCCTCGGCAGCGACGACCCGAGACACGTACTCCACATAGCGGCGGGCGTACCCGGCGCTATGGTAGGCGACCAGGTCGGTGCGCCGCAGCTCGACGATCTCGTCGAAGGTCGGCTCGGTCGGCGTGGCCGGCTCGTGGATCGCCGGGCCCCCGGACTGGGCGTGGCGCCGCCCGAGCCGGAAGGCCGCGATGTTCGCCTCCGACGCGACGCCATTGAGCGTGATGGCTTGCTCGACGTTGGCCGCTGAGACCGGAAGGGCGCCGCTCTGGAGCGCCAGGCCGACCACAAAGGTGTTGGCGGTGGTGGTGTCGCCGAACGCCGCGGTGGTGACGGCCTCGGCGTCGGCCCAGACGTTCAGCTCGGCCCGAGTGTGCTCGGCGATGCGCGCCGCTAGGTCGGCGCCGCCGGGGAGGTCGAGGCCGGGATGGCTGATCATGGCGCCGGTCGGAGTGCCCGACGTCGACCCGACAGCCACCGTGCGGTCGGCGCTCGTCGTGCGGAGTCCCTTCTCGGAGCCGGCGACGAGCTGGTCCAGCGCCAGCAACAAGTCGGCCTGCCCGGTGGCCAGGCGACTGTTGTAGGGCGCCCACTCGCGGCTGAAGCGCAAGTCGCTGACCACGGGGCCAGCCTTTTGGGACAGGCCGATCTGGTCGAGCCCCCGCACGTGATAGCCGTCGAGCATCGCCGCGGTGCCGAGGATCTGGGCCACGGTGACCACGCCGGTTCCGCCGATCCCGGTGATGCGCATGGCGAAGTGGTCGGCCGGCACCACCAGCACCGGGTCGGGGAGAGCGGCCGAGTCGACGAGTCGGGTCGTCCCCCCAGTAGCCGGATCGACGCCGTCAGCCACTGTCGGCGCCACCCGGCCCGACACGCGCCGGCCGAGCGGACCCAGAATGCGGCGCCACCAGCGAGTCCGGAGCTCGATCGTCATGAACGACGGGCAGTCGCCTTCGAGGCACGAGAAGTCGAGGTTGCAGGTGGTCTGGTCGATCTGGGTCTTGCGCCCGAACGACGTTTCGAGCGGCTGGACCGACAGGCAGTTGCTCACCTGGCCGCAATCGC
This sequence comes from uncultured Acidimicrobiales bacterium, assembly GCA_964390555.1. Classification (GTDB taxonomy): domain Bacteria; phylum Actinomycetota; class Acidimicrobiia; order Acidimicrobiales; family SHLQ01; genus CAVTWS01. The sequence goes on from CAYMJU010000038.1 coordinate 2,481, forward strand.
CGCATCCCTCGCAGATGCGATGGTTGATCACGACCCGCTGGGTGGGTGTGGGGATGCGACCGCGGCGGCGCAGTCGTCGAGCCTCGGCGGCACACGCCTGGTCGTGCACCAACACGGTGACACCGGGGACCTGGGCCAGCTCGGCCTGGGCATCGAGGAGCCGATGCCGGGGCCACACCTCGATCTCGCCGGGCAGGCCGTAGTCGCGGGTCCGTTCGACGTCGTCGGTGCTGACGATGATTCGAGCCACCCCCCGCGCCAATAGCGTTCGGCACAGCTCGGCGACGGTCTGTTGGCCCTGGGGTCGCTGCCCGCCGGTCATGGCGATAGCGCCGTTGTAGAGCAGCTTGTAGGTGATGTTGGCGCCCGATGCCACCGCCGCCGCCACCGCCAATTGACCGCTGTGGAAGTAGGTGCCGTCGCCGATGTTCTGGACGAAGTGGTCGCGTTCGACGAAGTCGGTCATACCGATCCACTGCGTGCCCTCGTTGCCCATGCACGTGACGCCGACGATGTCGCCGAAGCGATCGGGGTCCATCAGCAGCGCCATGGTGTGACAGCCGATGCCGGCGCCGACGAGCACGCCGTCGGGTGACTCGGTCGATCGGTTGTGGGGGCAGCCCGAGCAGTAGTAGGGGGACCGTTCGACCGACAGGGCGATGCGTGGGCGAGGCGGGGGAGGGGGTGGCACCAGCCGATCGGCCAGACGGGGCTCGAGCCGGGCCCGGAGTCTCGGCACGATGGTGTCGGCATCGAGGGCGCCGAAGCCGGGGATGAGCGGCCGGTCGTGCTCGTCGTGCTTGCCGACCACCCGAGGCCGGTGCGGTTGGCTGTAGAGGGCGTCTTTGACGAGCGACTCGATGTTCGGCGCCTTCTCCTCGACCACGAGAACCTCGTCGAGGCCGCGGGCGAACGACCGCACCGTCGCGGGGTCGAACGGGAGCGGCATGCGGAGCCGGAGCAGGCGGATGCCCGCCGACCGCACCGACTCGTCGGTGGCCAAGCCGAGCAGCGCCAGCGCCTGGCGTAGCTCGCGGTAGGTGATGCCCGACGTCACCACGCCGATCCAGGCGTCGGGCGGATCGACCGAGACGTAATTGAGCGAGTTGAGCGTGGCGTACGCGATCGACAGCGGATACCGGACCTCGTAGATCTCGCGCTCGAGGTCGAGGGTGAGCGGCGTGAGAAGCCGGCCTTCTGGGCCGCGGCGGGGCGCGAGCGAGTCGATGGCGGGCAGGATCGGTTGGACTCGGTCGGGGTCGAGCTCGACCGACGCGGTGCCGTCGGCCACGTCGGCCACGACCTTGACCGCACCCCACAATCCGGTGAGTCGCGAGATCGCCACCGCGTGGCGAGCCAGGTCCAGCGCCTCGCCGGGGTCGCCCGGGTAAAGGAGTGGCATGTGGAGGTCGGCGAGCACCCCGGCCGACGACGACGGCAACGTAGAGCTCTTCGCCGCCGGGTCGTCGCCCACCAGCGCGATGGCGCCGCCCCGAGGATCGGTTCCCGCGAACACCGCGTGGCGCATGGCGTCGGAGGCCCGGTCGACGCCGGGGGCCTTGCCGTACCAGACGCCGACCACCCCGTCGTAGCGCCGGTCGGGCTGGTTGGCGACGAGCTGGGAACCCATCACCGCGGTGGCGGCGTACTCCTCGTTGAGCGCCGGCCGGCACACGATGGGCAGCTCTGGGGTGAGTCGGGCCGCGGCGGCGACCGCGCCGTCAAATCCGCCGAGCGGCGACCCCGGATACCCCGTCACGAGCGCCGCGGTTCGCAGCCCGGATCGGCGGTCGGCGCGCAGCTGTTCGAT
>CAYMJU010000039.1:0-6709 GCA_964390555.1 uncultured Acidimicrobiales bacterium
CCAAGCCGGCTACGGCGTGTCGTCGGACATCTTGAGCCACGCCGTCGACCTGGCCCACTACCTCGTCGGACCGATCGACCGCCTCACCGGCACCCGAGCCACGTTCATCCCCGAGCGGCCGCTGCCCACCGGCGGCGGCACCCACTATGAGCGGGGCCAGCCGGGCGACCCCACCGGTGCGGTGACCAACGAGGACTACGCCGCGTTCCTGTGCCAGTTCGCCAACGGCGCCTATGGCTCGTTCGAATCGTCCCGCTCCATGGTGGGCCCGGAGAGCCAGATGGCCTTCGAGGTGTTCGGCACGTCGGGCTCGGTCTCGTGGAACCTCGAGACCATGAACGAGCTGTCGGTGTTCCTGGTCGGCGAGACCGGCGCCGCCCCCCGCGGCTACACGACCGTGTACGCCGGGGACCGCTATCCGTACCACGGCCACTTCGTGCCCGGCGATGCCAACGCCATCGGCTACGAGGATCTGAAGGTGATCGAGGGGTATGAGTTCTTGACGTCGGTCGTCGCCGGTCGGCATCACGATCCGGGCTTCGACGCCGCCCTCGACTACGTGGCCGTGCAGGCGGCGTGGCTCGACTCGTGCGACACCGGTCAATGGATCGACGTAGCCCGCCGCGAGCATGACGACGAGGAGGAGTGATGGACACCGTCAGACTCACCACCGCCCAAGCCATCGTGCGCTGGCTCGTCGCCCAGCGCACCCTGATCGACGGCGAGGAGGGCCCGCTGTTCCCGGGCGTGTTCGCCATCTTCGGCCACGGGAACGTGACGTGCCTGGGCGAGGCGCTCCATCAGGCCGGCGATGCCCTGCCGACATGGCGCGGCCAGAACGAGCAGGGCATGGCCCTCGCCGCGGTCGGGTTCGCCAAGGCCCGGCGCCGGCGCCAGATCATGATCGCTACGTCGTCGATCGGCCCGGGCGCTACGAACATGGTCACCGCGGCCGGTGTCGCCCACGCCAACCGCATCCCGGTGCTGCTGCTGTCCGGCGACACCTTCGCCAGCCGAGTCCCCGACCCGGTGCTGCAACAGGTCGAGCACTTCGGCGATCCCACGGCCACCGTCAACGACGCCTTCCGCGCCGTCACCCGTTACTGGGATCGGATCGTGCGCCCCGAGCAGGTCGTGGCCTCGTTGCCCCAGGCGCTGCGCACGATGCTCGATCCGGCGACGTGCGGTCCGGCCTTCATCGGGCTGGCGCAGGATGCTCAGGCCCAAGCGTTCGATTTTCCGGCGGTGTTCTTCGAGCCGACAGTCCACGAGATTGCGCGGCCCCGACCCGACCGTCGTCAGATCGCGCGGGCGGCCGAGATGTTGCGCGGCGCCCGCCGGCCCTTGATCATCGCGGGCGGGGGCGTGCACTACTCGATCGCCGAGTCCGAGCTCGCGGCGTTCGCCGAGGGCCATGGCATCCCGGTGGTCGAGACCGTGGCCGGCAAGGCGTGTCTCGTCGCCGCCCACCCGCTCAACGCCGGGCCGATCGGCGCCACCGGCTGCACATCGGCCAATGCCCTGGCCGCCGAAGCCGACGTGGTGCTCGCCATCGGCACCCGGCTTCAGGACTTCACGACCGGCTCGTGGACCGTCTTCTCGAATCCCGATGTCCGGTTCGTCGGCGTGAACGCCGCGGGCTTCGACGCCACGAAGCACCAGGCGACCGCGGTTGTCGGCGATGCCCGCGAGGCCCTCGCCGACCTGGAGCCGCTGCTCCCGGATTGGCGCTCCGAAGCCGGTTGGGTCGAGCGCGCCCAGGCCGAGACCGCCGCGTATCACGCCTACATCGATGCGATCGCCGCCCCTGGGACTGGTGGCCTGCCCACTTATGCGCAGGTCGTGGGCGCCGTCGACCGGCGCGCGCTGACTACCGATTACGCGGTGTCGGCCGCCGGGGGCTTGCCCGGGGAGCTCAACAACGGGTGGCGGGCCAAGGCCGTCAACTGCTTCGACGTCGAGTACGGGTTTTCGTGCATGGGCTACGAGATATCGGGTGCCTGGGGCGCCAAGATGGCACGACCCGATCAAGAAGTGATCGTGTTCGTCGGCGACGGCGCCTACCTGATGATGAACAGCGACCTGTACAGCTCGGTTTTGTCGGGGCACAAACTGATCGTGATCGTGTGCGACAACGGCGGCTACGCGGTCATAAACCGCCTCCAGGTGAACCAAGGTGGAGCGCCGTTCAACAACCTGCTCGCCGACTCCCGCCACCACGAGCTGGTCCGGGTCGACTTCGCGGCCCATGCCGCCGCCATGGGCTGCCGGGCCGAGCAGGTCGGCACCATCGCCGAACTCGAAGAAGCCTTCGACCGGGCCCGGTCCTCGGATCGCACCCACGTAATAGTCGTTCGCACCGATCCTCACGCGTGGACCGGGGGCGGGGCGTTCTGGGAGGTCGGCGTGCCCGAAGTGAGCGATCGACCCGAGGTTCGAGACGCGCGAACGGCGATGGACGCCGGCCGCAGTGCCCAACGGATTGGAGTGTGATGACCGAGCCATCGGTACGCATCGGGGTGCTCGGGTGCGGGCGCATCGGGCGCATGCACGCCGAGTTGTTGGCCCGACGGGTGCCTGGCGCGGCGTGCGCCGGCGTGTTCGACGTCGTGACCGAGGCCGCGACCGATGTGTCCGATCAACTCGGCGTGGTCTGCTTCGGTTCGCCCGGCGAGCTCATCGCCTCCAACGAGGTCGACGCGGTGGCGATCTGCACATCGACCGACACCCACGTCGACTTGATCGAGGCCGCGGCCGAGGCCGGGAAGCCCATCCTGTGCGAGAAGCCGGTCTCGCTCGATCTCGCGGCCATCGATCGCGCCGCCGCCGCGGTTGCGCGGTCTGGAGTGCTGTTCCAGGTCGGGTTCAACCGGCGTTTCGACCCCAGTCACGCCGAAGTGCGCCACCGGGTGGAAAGCGGCGACGTCGGCCGGGTGGAGATGGTGCGGATCACCAGCCGTGACCCGGCTCCGCCGCCGATCGCCTACATCGAGCGGTCCGGCGGCATCTTCCTCGACATGTCGATCCACGACTTCGACATGGCCCGGTTCGTCACCGGCTCCGATGTCGAGTCGGTGTTCGCCACCGGCGCCGTCCGGGTCGATCCGGCGATCGGTGCCGCGGGCGACCTCGACACCGTGGTCGTGGTCCTCACCCACACCGATGGCACGATCACCACCATCGACAACTCCCGGCGCGCTGTCTACGGCTACGACCAGCGGGTCGAGGTCTTCGGCTCGGAAGGCATGGCACTGTCGGACAACCCGCTCGCGACCACAACGGTGTTCCGCGGTGCCGACGGGGCCGAAGCGTCGGCCCTGCCGTGGTTCTTCCTCGACCGGTACATCCCCAGCTATCTGGCCGAGTGGGAGGCGTTCGTCGCCGCGGTGCGCGGCGCCGGACCGAGCCTGGTCGGGATGCGCGACGGGCGCGAACCGCTGCTGATCGGTTTGGCGGCGATCCTTTCCCGGCGCGAAGGTCGAACGGTCGCTCTGACCGAGGTCGATCCGACGCGCCGAGGAGGTTGAGCGAATGGGTGCCGACGGTCCGGTCGCGTTGGGGTACGACATCGGTGGGACGAACATCCGGGCCATCCCGGTCGGACGGTCGGGGCCGCTCGGCGACTGGATCCATGTTCGCCGACCTGACGAGCCGGGCCTGATGCTCGAGGCCATCGTCGGCTTGTGGCGCGACGCGTCGGAGCGGCACCCGATCAGCGCCATCGGGGTCGGCTGCGCTGGTGTCGTCGACCGCAACGGCACCGTGCGTACGTCGCCCAACATCGCGATGTTGAGTCATTACCCCATGCGTGAGCTCGTCGCGGGAGCCACCGGGCTGCCGGTAGCCGTCGAGAACGACGCGACCGCCGCGGCGTGGGCCGAGTCGTCAATCCAGGGCTCCAAGGTGTCGGACCTCACCTTCGTCACCTTCGGGACCGGCATCGGCGGCGGGTTCGTGCTCGCGGGTGCTCTACACCGCGGCGCGTCGGGGTTCGCGGGCGAGATCGGTCACATCACGGTGGTCGCCGGCGGCATCCTGTGCGTCTGTGGGCGCCGCGGGTGCTGGGAGCGATACGCGTCGGGATCGGCTCTCGGACACCAGGCCCGCGACGCCGTGTCCGCCGGTCGAGCGCCAACTCTTCTCGCGGCGGCCGGCGGGGATCCGCTGGCCGTGCGGGGCGAGCACGTCCTGCGGCTGGCCGCCGAGGGTGACCCGGTCGCTCAGGCTCTGGTGACCGAGCACGCCCGGTGGATCGCCGTCGGCCTCGACAGCCTGGCCAACGTTCTCGACCCGTCGGTGTTCGTTCTCGGCGGCGGCGTGAGCGAGGCGGGCGAGACGTTCCGCGCCGCGGTCGCGAGCGCCTACCGAGATGCGGTCGTCGACCGCGACGCACGAGAGCCGGCCGATGTCCGGCTGTCGCAGTACGGCGACCGAGCCGGCGCGATCGGGGCCGGGCTGGTCGCCCTCGACCTCGTCACCGACTGAGGCGTCGCTCGGCGTGAGTGAACAGCGCCGACGCGAGCGCATCGAGGTCGTCGTCGCCGTCCAGGCACTCGATCGCCACCTCGGCGGCCGACTGGGGCGTGAGGCGCCCGATCGGTTGGTCGAAGTCGAGATTGGTCGGGAACGCGTAGCCCTCGGCGCACGCCGCCAGCGCGTTGAGTGACGCCGCGCGATCGCCGGTTCGCCATCGCCGCCGAAGCGTGGGATAGATGGCACGGGTCATCCGGTACCGATCGACGTTTTCCATGGCTCGGCCCAACGCCGAGGAGATCTGGAGCAGGTTGGCCATGCGGCGCACGTCGGGGGTCCGGTTCTGGCCACCGGCGTGGAACACGGCCGGGTTGAGGTACACCAGGTCGCCCTTGTCGAGTTCGGGCTGCACCTTGTGATCGGCGAAATACTCGATGAACTCGGGGCGCCGCCAGGCCAGGTAGCCCCGGTCGTACTGGTGAGAGTACGGCAGCACCAGGGTCGGACCCGTCGCTGCGGGCATGTCGATGTGGGCGACCACCCCCTGCAGCGTGAGCTGAGGCGAGAACCGATGCACGTGAGCCGGGTATTGCTCGGCCACCTCGTCGGTGAGAAACCCGAGGTGGTAGTCGCGGTGGGGTTGCTGCGCCGCTCCCCCGGGGTTCACCACGTTCACCTGGGACGTCACCTGGTAGCCCGGCCCGAGCCACGCGACCGCTCCGAGCGCTAGGAGATCGTTGCCGTAGTAGTCGACGAAGGCGTCGGGGTCGGCGATGGCGAGCTTCTCGAGCGCGTTCCACACCCGGTCGTTGTCTCCGGGCTTGGCGAAGTGGTCACCGGCGGCGATTCCGGCCCGTCGCTGATCGTCGATCATGGTGCGAAACGCGTCGGACACCCGGTCGACGACGCCGGGGTCGAACGCCCCGGCAATCCGCAACACGCCTGGACCGACGGACAACGCCCGCCGTAGCTCGGCGCCGATCGTCTCACTCGCCGTCGGCGAGGAGCCGAGCGAACGTCGTAGGTCGGCGGCGTCGTACACCAACACGCCACGCTCGGCACCCGACGAGTGGGGATAGGCCGCCACGTCGGTGCGCCGTTCGACGGCCACCCGGAAGTCCTCGAGTGAGCAATCCGTGGACCGGAACAGCACTTCAGCGTCGGTGTCGATGGTCGCCAAGCTACCCGACGCGTTCTGGCCCTGACAGCGTTACTTTGGCGCACGCGCTCAGGGCCAGAACCGATCGGGCCGCTCGACGCGACATCATGGAGGAGGGCGACATGGACCAGGAAACGACTTCAACCGGCCCGATGCCGAACCCGTTGCTTCGAGCGGAGGTAGCCGAACGGGTCCGGGTGCTCGTCGTGGCGGGCATTCCGGCCGGCGTCCTCGTCGCCGGGATCGGGAGCCGGTTGGCCATGCTGTTGCTGCGGGTCACGTCACCGGATCGGGTGCGTGGGGTCGAGAGCGACGACGGTTTCATCATCGGCAAGGTCACGCTCGGCGGTACGTACGGGTTGCTGGCACTCTGCGCGGTCGCCGGCGTCATCGGAGCGGCCGCCTACCGAGCGGTCGCGCCGTGGCTGATCGGCCCCACATGGTTTCGGCGGTTCACCACGTCGGCGGCGTCGGGAGCAGTCGTGGGTTCCATGTTGGTGCACGCCGACGGCGTCGATTTCAACCTACTCGGCCCCACATGGCTGGCCATCGGGTCGTTTGTCGCCCTGCCCGCGGCGTTCGGGTGGGTCATCGGCGCCGCCGTCGACCGGGTCGCGGCCCCGACCTCGTGGACGAACCGTGGCCGGAGGCGCTGGGCGCTCCCCCTCGTGTGCGTCGCGCTGTTCCCAGTCGCGCTGATCCCACTGGCGGTGGCGACGGGTGTGCTCGCGCTGTGGGTCCCGGCGCACCGGGAGTGGCGAAGCCAGGGCCACACCGTGTCCGGAGCCGGTACCCCGCCGGTATTGCGGCTCCTGGTGCGGGCCGGCTGGGTGGGTGTGGCCGTCCTCGGCCTGCTCGCGCTGATCGGCGACATCGACGACATCGCGTGACGGAGGTCCCTATCGATCCCCCGGCGGTTGGCCTCGATCGTGCCGCCGTGGGACCACCACAACGTGACACAGGCTCGACGACCGGGCCACCCGCGGCGGTGTCTGGCATGATCGAGAGCGTGGACGGAGGGGTCACGGTTATCGACGGCGGAATGGGCCGCGAGCTGTTGCGCATCGGCGCACCCTT
>CAYMJU010000040.1:0-27378 GCA_964390555.1 uncultured Acidimicrobiales bacterium
GCCTGGCGCCGGGGATGCGTGAGCAGGGTTGGGGGCGGATCATCCAGATCGGCAGCGCGGCGGGCACCATCCCGACGTCGGCGCAGCCCGACTACGGCCCGGCCAAGGCGGCCATGATCAACATGTCCCTCGGCCTGTCCAAGGCTCTGGCGGGCACCGGCATCACCGTCAACACCGTGACCCCAGGCATGATCATGACCGAGGGACTCGTCGAGTTCCTCACGGTGTTCGCCACCAAACGAGGTTGGGACTCGATCGACCAGGCGGCCGACTACATCCTCAAAGGCACCGGTCAGACGGTGCGGCGCATCGGCCAGGTCGACGACATCGCCTATGCCGTAGCGTTCCTCGCCAGCCCCAAGGGTGAGTTCATGAACGGCGTGAACCTGCACCTCGACGGCGGCGGCACGTCGAACATCTACTAACCCTGCCGAGTCCGCGTGGCCAACGGAGCGCTCACGATTAGCGGCGTGAACTGGCCCCCCATGGACGATCAGGGCGAACATTCTCAGCGAACCAGCGGCTGGCTCGCGGCCGCCCCTCGACCTGGGTGCCGTAGGTTGTCGCCCCATGAAGAAGATCATTCTCGCGTCGGTCGTAGTTGTGGCCGTCGCCATCGGCGGCTTCCTGTACTGGTTCTTCCAGGACGACGCACCCGACGCGGTCAGCCTCGAAGCCGGCGTCGAGCAGGTCACCGACGACACCGAGGCACCGGACGCGACGACGGTCACCGACACATCCACGGCGCCGGCTACCGACGGCGTGAGCGGCCCGTGGACGGTCGACGCCGAGACCGGCGAGTTCGACTACGAGAGCGCGACCGGTTCGTTCGTCGGCTTCCGGGTCAACGAGGAGCTGGCGGGCATCGGCTCCGCTACCGCCGTCGGTCGGACCGGCGAGGTCGCCGGCTCGATCGAGCTCGACGGCACCGCGCTCATCGCGGCGACCTTCGAGGTCGACATGACCACGATCACCACTAACGAGTCACGTCGCGACGACCGCGTGCAGGGCGCACTCGACACCGCCAACTTCCCGACCGCGACGTTCACGCTGACCGCCCCGGTCGATCTCGGCGCAGATGCGGTGGCGGGCGAACCCGTCTCGGTCCTGGCACCGGGCGACCTCACGGTCCACGGCATCACCCAGGCGGTCGAGTTCCCGATCGAGGCCCAGCTCGTCGGCGACACCATCGTCGTCGTCGTCGGCTCCCTCGAAATCGTGTTCGCCGATTACGACGTCGAGGTCCCGTCGGCATCCGTCGTGCTGTCCGCCGAGGACAACGGAATCCTCGAGTTCCAGCTCCTGTTCACGCGCGCCTGAGCGCGCCCTCCAAATCCGCCGGGCCGACCCCATGTCCACCGACCACCCCGACCACGACGACTTCGGTAGCTTGCACCGCGACACCCCGCGACTGGTGGACCGGCGCCGGGCGCTGATGCTGCTCGGCGGCGCCAGCCTTGCCGGGGTCGTTGCCGCCTGCGGCTCGGGCTCGGGCTCACAGCCATCGGGAACCGTGGCCGATTCGACCATGACGTCAACGGCTGCCGGCTCGACGGCGAGCACGACGGTCGATACAACGGCCGGCACCACCGCGGGGACCGTCGCCGAGGTGCCGGGGGCCGAGATACCCGACGAGACCCAGGGCCCGTTCCCCGCCGACGGATCGAACGGCCCGAACCTGCTCACCGAGGACGGCGTCGTCCGCAACGATCTGACCACGAGCATCGGCCCGCTGAGCGGCACCGCCGAAGGGGTGCCCACCACGATCCAGCTCAGCATCGTCGACGCCGTCTCGGGTGCCGCTTTGCCCGGCGCGGCCGTGTACTTGTGGCACTGCACCGCCGACGGCCGGTACTCGATGTACGAGGTCGACGACCAGAATTTCCTGCGCGGCGTGCAGGTGGCCGACGACGCCGGGCGCCTCACGTTCACCACGGTCTTCCCCGGCTGCTATCGCGGGCGCTGGCCGCATTGCCACTTCGAGGTGTTCACCTCGCTCGGCGACGCGACCGCCGGCTCAGAGGCCATCAAGGTGTCACAGCTCGCGTTCCCCGAAGCGGACTGCGCCGCGGTCTACGCCGACGACCGCTACGCCAGCAGCGCCGACGCGCTGTCACAACTGTCGCTCGACAGCGACGGGGTGTTCCGTGACGGCTGGACCGACCAGGTCGCCACCGTCGCCGGTTCGCTCGATGCCGGCTACACGGCCTCGCTGCTCGTCCGCGTGTAGGAGACCGCCTGGCCCGGATTACGGTCAGTCCCAGAGGGTAGCGATCGGGAGAGCGAGGACCCCGTCGCTCTGGGTGAAGGCCTGCGGGCCTGAATGCAAGACCGGCGACGCCATCGGTTCTTGAGGCCGTCAGTTCTTGAGGCCATCAGTTCTTGAGAAGGAAGTCGGCTTCGTCCTCGCCGAGGAGCAGGTCGACCTCGTCAGCGAGGGCGCGGTGGCGCCGGAGGTTCGGATCGGCGTCGAGCAACTCGACGGCGACCTCGCGGGCGGCGACGACCCACTCGCGGTCGCGGCGCAACGATGCCAGCTTCAACTCGTTGCGGCCCTTTTGGCGCTCGCCCATGATCGTCCCCTCGCCGCGCAGGTCGAGGTCGATCTCGGCCAACTCGAAGCCGTCGGTCGTCGCCACCATGGCCTCGATCCGGGCCTCCCCGTCGGCGGTGGTCGGCTGCGCCACCAGGTAGCAGTACGACCGGTGGGCGCCCCTCCCGACCCGGCCCCGCAACTGGTGGAGTTGGGCGATACCGAACCGGTCGGCGTCGAGGATCACCATCACCGTCGCGTTGGCGACGTCGACGCCGACTTCGATCACCGTGGTCGCGACCAGCACGTCGAGCCCGCCGGCCCGGAACGCAGTCATCGTCGCCTCCTTGTCAGCGGTCGATACCCGACCGTGGAGCAGACCGACCGCCAGCCCCGACAGCTCATCACCGACCAGCCGGGCATGGGTCTCCTCGGCCGCCGCCACCTCGAGCTTCTCGGACTCCTCGATCAGCGGACAGACGACGTACGCCTGGCGACCCGCCGCCACGTCGGAGCGCACGTGCTCCCACAGCGCCGACACGTCGTCGTCGGTAGCCGACCAACGGGTCACGATCGGCGTGCGCCCCGGCGGGAGCTCGTCGAGCACCGACACATCGAGATCGCCGTACACGGTCATGGCCGCGGTCCGCGGGATCGGGGTGGCGGTCATCACCAACACGTCGGGCACCGAACCGTCAGGGTTCTTGGCCCGCAGCGCCGCCCGTTGCTCGACTCCGAAGCGGTGCTGCTCGTCGATCACCACCACGCCGAGGGATCGGAACGCCACCGCGTCCTGGATGAGAGCGTGGGTGCCGATGACGATGTCGATGCGCCCGGCCTCGAGGTCGGCGAGGACCAGGCGCCGAGCGGCAGCACCGATACGGCTCACCAGCAGAGCGACGCGCAGCTCGCGCTCGCCCATCAGCGTCTCCGGGTCGGGCACCGTGAAGTCGGCGAGAAGCGCCGAGACGCTGGCGTGGTGCTGCTCGGCCAGCACCTCGGTGGGGGCCATGAGAGCTCCCTGGTGCCCGCCATCGACGGCGACGAGCATCGCCGACACCGCCACGACGGTCTTTCCGGCACCGACGTCGCCCTGGAGCAGCCGATGCATCGGGTGGCGTGCCGCCAGGTCGGTTTCGATCTCGGCGATCACGCGCTCCTGGGCGCCGGTGAGGGGGAAGGCGAGCTTCTCCCGAAAGCGAGCGGTCAGCACACCACCGACCCGGTGGGCTACCCCGGTAGTGGTTCGCTCCAGCTCCCGCTTGCGCTGCACCAGCCGGAGCTGCACCCGCAACAGCTCGTCGAACACCAGCCGGCGGCGAGCACCGACCGCGTCGGGCATGGCCGCGGGATGGTGGATGTCGTGAAGGGCCTGCTGGCGGTCGACGAAGCGGTGCCGGTCGCGCACCGAAGCCGGCACGGGGTCGGCGATGCCGCGGGGCGCAGCCTTGACCAACGCATCCTCGGTCCAGGCGGCCAGGTCGAACGTGGCTATGCCGGCCTTCTCGGACTGCGGGTAGACCGGCACGATGCGGCCCGTCCGGTCGCCGATCAGGTCGACGATCGGATTGGTCATCTGGCGCACCTGGCGGAACACCTCGAGCTTGCCGTAGATGACCGCGACCCGCCCGGGGACGAGCTGGCGCTCCCGCCACGGCTGGTTGAAGAACACGATCTTCAAGCGGCCGGTGGCGTCGCCGACGCGCACCTCGACCATCGATTTCTTGTTCCGGGTACGGCGCGCCGACACCGACTCGACCTCGACGAGGACCATGCCCTCGTCGCCCTCCTGTAGCTCATCGACGGTCGCCTCGCGGGTGCGGTCGAGGTAGCGGCGCGGGTAGTAGGTGAGCAGGTCGAGCACCGATGTGATCCCGAGGGCCGCCGCCGACTCGGCCTTCTTCGGCCCGACACCTTTGATCTTGTCGAGCGGCAGTGCGGCGAAGTCGCCGAGCGTCAGCGGGGGGTCGCCGGCGGGCATGCCGGGTCACTCCACGCCGAAGTAGTACGGGTACAGCGGCTGGCCGCCGTTGTGGACCTCGACCTCGACATCGGGATGCTCGGCGGCCAGCCACTCGACGATCGCCGAACGGTCGGGTTCGAGGGCGTCGGACCCGTAGATCACCGTGACCAACTCGTGGTCGTCGCCGATGATCACGTCGAGGAGCCGGCAGGCCGCTTCGACCGCTGTGGGCGCACACGACACCAACCCGTCGCCGGCGGCGAGCCCTATGTAGTCGCCGGTGCCCACCGGGCCAAGATCGGTGATGGTGTCGCGCACTGCGATCGTGACCTCGCCGGTCACCACGCCGGCGGCGGCCGCCAGCATCTGGGCGAGGTTGTGGTCGGCGCCGTCTTCGGGGTCGTAGGCGACGAGCGCTGCCAGTCCCTCGACGACACTACGGGTGGGCACCACCCGCACGGTCTTCGAGGTCTGCCCGTCGACCTGCTCGGCGACCGGGATGACGTTCTTGTTGTTCGGGAGCAGGAGGACTTGGGGCGCGTTGACCGCCTCGACTGCGGCGAGCAGGTCGGCGGTCGACGGGTTCATGGTCTGGCCGCCCTCGACCACGTGTTGCACGCCCATCGACTCGAAGATCCGCCGGACGCCGGAACCGACGCATACCGCGACGGTGGCGCACGTGACGGCCGTCCGGTCGGCCGCCGTGTCGAGGGCCTGGGCCACCCACGGCCGCTCGTCGACTTCCTCGAACAGATCGGTCACCCGGATCTTGCGGGGCCGCCCGACTTCGATACCTACCTCGATGGCGGCGCCTATGTCGTTGGTGTGCACGTGGCAGTTCCACATGCCGTCGCCCCCCACGACCACGATCGATTCGCCGATGGCGCCCCACGCCTCGCGAAACGCCGGCACCACGTCGTCGGGCGCGTCGAGGAAGAACATGACCTCGTAGCGCAAGTCGGCGACGTCGCCAGCGAGGTGTTGGATGGCCGCCGTGACGAGCGGCGCCGCCTCGATCTCGGGAGTGGGCAGCGGGCGCCCATCGACCACGTTCAACCAGGCGTCGAGGAACAAGACGAAGCCGCGGCCGCCGGCGTCGACCACACCCGCGGCGGCGAGCACCGGCAACAGCTCGGGTGTCCGGTCGAGGGCGTGACCGGCCGCAACCCGCGCCACGTCGAGGACACCGGTCAAGTCCGCGCCGCCTTCCGCGGCCGCTACTGCGGCCACCGACGCCTCGCGGACGACGGTCAGGATCGTGCCCTCGACCGGCTTGAGCACGGCCCCATATGCCGCCGCCGACGCCGCGGCGAGCGCCGACGCGACTTCGGCGGCACCAGCATCGGGCCGGTCATCGAGCACCGAACACAGGCCCCGCAGGATCTGCGACAGGATCACCCCGCTGTTGCCCCGGGCCCCCATCAACGACCCATGGCTGATGGCCTTGGCCACAAGCGCCATGTCGGAGAGTTGGGCCACGTCGAGCTCGTCGAGCTCGCCGGCGACCGAGCGCAGGGTGAGGGTCATGTTGGTGCCGGTGTCGCCGTCGGGCACCGGGTAGACGTTCAATCGGTTGATGGCGTCGCGATGGGCGCTCAACGTCTCGGCGTAGGTGCGGATGACGCGCACCAGGTCGGTCGCACCCACCACGGCCGTCGTCATGGCAAGCGATGCTACCGGGACCCCAGGGGCATCCCGGGGTACCACACGGCCGCCTCGGGTCGAGTCGTCACGAGCTGATCCAACAGATAGCGCCGGGGCAAGGTTGCCAGGGCAGCGAGGGCCGTGAGCGCAGCCCCCGCGGCCATCACCACGACCGACTGGCGGATGCCGATGAGCTCGGCCAGGCCCCCACCCGCGAGGGCGCCGAGCCCCTGCGCGCCAAGCAGGGCGGCCTGGATGAGCCCGAACGTCGAGGCACGGATGTCCTGGGGGATGCGCCGGCCGGCTGCGGCGTTCACCGGGATGATGCCGGTGAACGTGACGCCCACGAAGAAGAACAACAGATACGCGAGCAGCGCCGAGGTGCCGAGACTTACGGCGACCAACGCTCCGCCACCGCCGAGCAGGCCGAGAATGCCCGCCATGCGGCACAGTCGAAGATCGTTTCTCCGCACCCGCAGGGTGAACGTGGCGACTATGCCGCTCACGGTCACCATCGTGGCCAACAATCCGACCTGGCTCTCGGGGAAGCCCGCGACCTCGCGAGCGAACGGCGCCACCTGCGCTTCGATCGCCATGGCGAAGAACGACAGCACGCAGAACCAACCGAAGGCATGACGGATCACTCCGTCCCCGCGAATGTGGTGCAGGCCATCGCCGACCCTGACCGTGTCGCGCACGCCGCTCGGAACGTCTCGCGGCAACTGATAGATCAACAGACCTGACAGCACGAACGTGGCGGCATTGATTCCGAGCGCCGCCTCGGCACCGAAGTACGACACCAGTCCGCCACCGATGGCGTAGCCGACGAGTATGCCGAACTGCTCGATACCGGCCGACAAGGCGATGGCGTCGGGGTAGTCCTCGCTCGGCACCGAGTCGACGATCGCCGACGAGCGCGACGCTTCGAACGGTGGGTCGAAGCAGCCGGCGACAAAGGCGAGCGCCAGGAGCGCGCCGACCGGCATGTGGACCACGGCGATGAACGCGAACACCACGGCGCGACCGACGTCGGACCACAGCATGGCGCGACGATGGCCGTAGCGGTCGCCGAGACCGGCGAGGACCTGTCCGACACCCACCCACGGGGCCAACGTCACCGCAGCAACCGCGCCGGTCAACAAGGCGCTTCCGGTACGGTCGAAGACCAAGAGGGCGAGGGCGAGCCGGGCCGCCCAGTCGCCCAGCTGGGACACCCCTTGGGCGGCCATCAACTGGCGGTAGCGTCGCGACCGGAGCGGTGCACGGATCTCGTCGAGTTTTGAGGGCACCCGTCGTGTCTCGCTTCGTCGGCTCCGCACACGAATGAAGAGACCGTGAGTGTAGGCAGCTGTCGCGCCGCGGCCGCCGTCGGCGCCGCTACCCTGCAGAGTCGTTCTGCGTTGTCATCCCGCAGCTCGGGCGGCTAACCATCTGCCCACGAGCTCTTCTCGTCACGAGGTACCCCGATGTCTTCCGTTTGCGATGTGTGCGGCAAGAAGCCGTGGTTCGGCAAGGCAGTCAGCCACTCCCACCGCCGAACCAACCGCCGCTGGAACCCCAACATCCAGCGCGTCCGGGCGTCGATCAACGGCGGGACCCGCCGGGTCAACGTGTGCACGGGGTGCCTCAAGGCCGGGAAGATCCAAAAGGCAGTCCGCTAGCCCGAGGCACCCACATGCAAGGCGTCATAAAGTCCTACGACCCCGGTAGTCGAGACGGCGTGGTCATCGACGACCGCGAGTTCGTCGAGTACGACCTGGCTTCCAACGCGCTCGACGGCAGCCTGTTCCGGATGGTCCGCCAAGGTCAGCGGGTCCTGTTCGACCTCGATGTTCACGGTTGCGCAACAGCGCTGCGTCTGGGATCAGAGGTCGATATGGGTACCCCCGAGATCACCGCCTTCGACTGAGCTCGCCCGATGACCGCCACGACCGCTGCGCCTCCGACCGATCACGCTCCTCTGCTGGCGTGGGTCGAGCATTGGCGCGACATCCTCGAGCCCACCGACGTCCACTGGTGCGACGGCAGCGATGCCGAGTACCAGCAGTTGTGCGACCGGTTGGTCGCCGCCGGCACGTTCCGGACGCTGAACCCCGAGAAGCGCCCCAACAGCTACCTGGCGCTGTCGGACCCCTCCGATGTGGCCCGCGTCGAGGACCGGACCTACATCGCGACCGACGACCCGGCCGAAGCCGGACCGACCAACAACTGGCGTGACCCGGCCGAGCTCAAGGCCGAGATGCTCGAGCTGTACCGCGGCGCCATGCGGGGACGCACGATGTACGTCGTGGCGTTCTCGATGGGTCCGCTCGGGTCGCCGATCGCCCACATCGGCGTCCAGCTCACCGACTCACCCTATGTGGCGGTGTCGATGAAGATCATGACCCGCATGGGCCAAGGAGCGCTCGATGTGCTCGGCGGCGACGGCGAGTTCGTGCCCTGCGTCCATTCCGTCGGCGCGCCCCTCGCCGACGGCCAGACCGACGTGGCGTGGCCGTGCGACGCCAACCGAAAGTACATAGCCCATTTCCCGGCCACCCGCGAGATCTGGTCCTACGGCTCGGGTTACGGCGGCAACGCCCTGCTCGGCAAGAAGTGCTTTGCCCTTCGCATCGCCTCGACGATGGCTCGGGAGCAGGGTTGGATGGCCGAGCACATGCTGATCCTCGGCGTCACCCCGCCCGGCGGCGAGAAGAAGTACGTCGCGGCCGCGTTCCCGTCGGCGTGCGGCAAGACGAACATGGCCATGCTCGTGCCGACCCTTCCCGGGTGGAAGGTCGAGACGATCGGCGACGACATCGCCTGGATGAAGTTCGGCGACGACGGCCGGCTGTACGCCATCAACCCCGAAGCCGGGTTCTTCGGCGTGGCGCCGGGCACTTCCGACGAGACCAACCACAACGCCATGCGCACCTTGCACGGCAACGCCATCTTCACCAATGTCGCCCTCGACGACGACGGCGACGTGTGGTGGGAGCAGCTAGGCCAGGCCCCCTCGCACCTCGTCGACTGGCAGGGCAACGACTGGGAGCCTGGCGCCGACCGCCCAGCGGCGCATCCCAACGCCCGGTTCACGGTGCCGGCCTCGCAGAACCCCGCTTGCGCCCCCGAGTGGGACGACCCCAGGGGCGTGCCGATCTCGGCGATCTTGTTCGGCGGCCGGCGAGCGACCAACGTCCCCCTCGTCACCGAGGCCCGCGACTGGACCCACGGCGTGTTCCTCGGGTCGATCATGAGCTCCGAGAAGACGGCGGCGGCGTTCGGCACGGTAGGTGAGCTTCGCTTCGATCCCTTCGCCATGGTGCCGTTCATGGGCTACAACGTCGGCGACTACATCGGGCACTGGCTCGACATCGGAAGCTCCGGCGACCCCGCCAAGTTGCCTCGGCTGTTCTGGGTCAACTGGTTCCGCAAGGGCCCCGACGGCTCGTTCCTGTGGCCCGGATACGGCGACAACAGCCGGGTGCTCAAGTGGGTGCTCGAACGCGTCGCCGGCGAGGGAGCAGCGATCGACACGCCCATCGGCTTCGTCCCCACCCCCGACGCGCTCGACCTCACCGGGCTCGATCTCGACGGCGACAAGCTCGCCGACGTGCTCGAGGTCGACCCGGCGGCGTGGCGCCAGGAGCTGCCCCTCATCGAGGCTCACTTCGACTTCATGGGCGAGCGGCTCCCCGCCCAGATGCGCGAACAGCTCGCCGAGCTCGAGAATCGCCTCTCGTCCTGAGCTGCGGCGCAGGGCGCCCCAGCGGCGCTACTTGAACACGAGCATGGCGCGTATGCCGAGGCCCATCAGGAACAGGCCGCCTCCGCCGTAGAGCAGGTAGCGGTGCACGGCGAGCTGCTGGCGGTAGCCGTACAGGATCGTCACCACGAACGTGGCGATGAATCCGTAGAACAGGTGAAAGCGTGGCGCCGTGAAGTTCTGGTCGGCGATCAGCACCGCGCCCATGGTGACCTGGGCGAAGATTGCCACCTCGACCGCCACGACGAACCACCACAACGACCGCGTGCGCAGCGAGGGCACCCAGTGCGCGGCGAGCGACCAGGCGCCGGCCATGCCGTTGCCGATGATCATGAACCACGCGAACCCCTCGTGGATCTCCCTGAGGGAGGCGGTGGCGATCACACCGGAGCCTCGACCGGTAGCCGGGGTACCCGGGCGGGGGGTTGGTGGTCCCGCAGGTCGCCGAGCAGGTCTGAACGAACGGCGCCGCGGGCCGGATCGTCCCAGAGGTTCACGCGCTGCAACGGGTCGAGGGCCAGATCGTACAGCTCCCCCTCGGTGCCGTCGTGGCTGTACCCCGGTTGGTAGGTGCTGCACACGAAGCCGTCGCGACAGATCGTGCGCAGATGCACGTCGACGCCGAACACCTCGCTGTCCCACTCGGTGAGGACCCGCTCGAACCCACGATCATCGGCATCGACGTCGTCAGCGGGTAGCGGACGCCCTTCCATCCATTCCGGCACCGCCAACCCGGCGATGGCGCAGAACGTCGGCGCCAGGTCGACCAACCCGACCGGGCGAGAGATGGTCGCCGCTGGCGCGCCCGACGAGGGGGCGGGGCGCCACACCAGCGGGATGCGCATCAGCCCATCGACGTGGTACGGCCCTTTGAACAACAGGCCGAAGTCGCCCTGGAGCTCACCATGGTCGGTGCTGAAGAACACGTCGGTGTCGTCGTGCCACCCCCGCCCGGAGATCGAAGCCGTGACCCGGCCGATGGCCTCGTCGATCAGCTCGCACTCGATGGCGTTGCGGGCGTTGACCTCGCGGACCTGGTCGGCGGTGAGCGTCGCCGGCACCCAACGAAGCGGCGCCTCGTAGTTCGACACCAAGCGCCCGTCGTACCACGCCCGCCAGTGCGCCGGCTTGGCATCGAGCACCCGCTCACGCTCGACGGGATCGGCGATGTAGCCGACCGGAAGGTCGACGTCGCGCCAGCTCACCCGGCCGAGCTCGGACGCCGGCGGGTCCCACGGATGGTGCGGGTCGGGGAAGCTCATCCAGCAGAACCAGTCGTCGGCAGGGTCGAGCGAGTCGAGCCAGGCGATGGTGCGATCGGCTACCCAATCGGTGTGGTACCAAGCCCGGTCGATGGCGTTGTCGTGGACCTGGGGTGCGCCGGTCTCGCCCCCGCCGAGGGCGTTGACCTCGAGCTCGCTGTCGAGCACCGGGTAGAACAGACCGATCGCCTCGGGATGATGTTCGCGGAGCCAACGGGCGTAGTGCAACGATCCGGCCGGACCGTGCGTGGCCGCCTCGAAGTGCTCGAAACCCCGGTGGGGACCGGCCATGCCGTGCGCCGCGAACCGGTTCTCGGCGAAGCGGGCGAACGGGTCGAGGAACGGCTCGAAGTGGGGCTTGCCGATCAACGCGGTCCGGTACCCGGCACCGAGCAGCACCGACGCGACCGACGGGGCGTCGACCGGGAGCGCTACGCCGTTCATCCACACGCCGTGGGTGCTGGGGTACTGACCGGTGATGATCGTCGAGCGCGACGGCATGCAGACGACCGATTGCGGGTGGGCCCGGTCATAGCGGCGACCGGTGGCCGCCAACGCGTCGACGACCGGTGTGCGCGCCACCGCGCCGCCGTAGCAGCCCAGGGTGTCGGCCCGCTGCTGGTCGGTGGTGATCAGCAGGATCTTGCGCCCCATGGTCAGGCCCCCTCCATCTGGCTTTTCAACTCGGTGAGCGCCCCCAAGGTGCCGCCCGCGATGGTCAGCGCCATCGTGCGGGGATCGGCCTCGGTCGAATAGACGACCAGGCACGAGCCGGCATCGAGCTCGATCACGTCGACGGTAGCCCGGTGATGCTTGAACACCGGGGCCGTGATCCGGTACTGGAGTCGCCGTTGCCGCGAGTCGTTGACCAAGATCTCCTCGGGCATCACCATGCCGGAACCCAGGGTGATGCGGCGGGTGGTGCCCTCGACGTCGCACGCCACGATGCCCGGGAACCACTCGTGCAGCCGCTCGACGGCGGTGACCCGCTCCCACACGTCGGCGGCCGGTCGATCGATGCGGATCTCGCGGCGCACCGAGCCCAGCGTCACGGCGCCTCGTGTTGGCGGCTGATCGAGGTGACGACTCGACCCCGGTCGATGCTCACCCAATCGCGAGCGTCGAGATAAGGGCGGAAGGCGTCGAGGATGGCCCGCTCGTCGTCGCGGGACTTGGGCCGCTGCAACTCGTAAACGTGGGGGAACTCGGTCCACGCCACGACGGCTCGCCACAGCCGCACGGCGGCGTCGCCGGTCGGTGGGTCGATGAGCACCGGTCCGAACAGACACTGTCCGTCGGGGAAGAACAACGTGGGCACGCCGTAGCCACCGGTCGCCACCACCCGGTCGTGCTCGGCCCGCACGTCGTCGTGGGTAGTCGGGTCGGCGATCGCCTGGTCGACGAGGCCCGGATCGAGCCCCAACTCCCCGAGCAGGACGCGGGCGACATCGGGATCGTGGGGTTTGCGACCCTCGACGTGCAACGCGGTGCCCGCTCGCAGGTACCACGCGTCGAGCTGCGCCATGTCGGTGCGTCGCAACAGCGCCCCAACTCGCATCATCGACCACCCATAGGACCACTCGCGCTCCCAGGGGTGCTTCTTGCCTTCGACGTGGTTGATCTCCTCGAGGCTGAAGAAGCGCCAGCGAACGTCGAGACCGACGATGTCGCGCACCTCCCTGATCCACCGTGACGCCTGGAACGCATAGGGGCACATCACGTCGAAGTGAAAGTCGATGTACTCGGGCTCGTCCATCGAGAGAGCTTCTAGCCGAACAGGTCGTTGCGTAGGGGCGCCTGGCCACGGTTCCACGATCGGTCGCGGAACCACTCGGTGCCGAAGGCCGCCGCGAAGGCATCGGGCGGCATCTTGAGGAAGAGCGATTCGGCGTCGATCTGGCTCTCGTGGACGAGCAAAGCCTGGCGCTTGCGGTCGAGAAACGCCGCCACGTCGATGGCGTGAGTTATGTCGGATTCGGGAAGTCCGAACGGGTTCTCCTCGAAACGTCTACGGCGCTCCTCGAAGTCCGCCCCCAGATCGGTGCCGTCGGTCGCCGCGGCGAGGATGCGGTCGCGCATGGCATCGCGATTCATGGTCGACTCGAACACCCGCGCTACTCCCGCCCGCTGCGCGGCCATGACGCCGACCCTGTGGACCTGGATGTGATCGGGGTGGCCATACCCGCCGTGGCTGTCGTAGACGGTGAGCACGTCGGCGCTGACCTCGACGAGGACCACAGCGAGCCGATCTGCCGCGGCCGACACGTCGGCTTGCCAGAAGCTGTCGGGATGCTCGTTGGCCGGCTCGCCCATCATTCCCGAGTCGCGGTACGCGAGAAGCACGAGCCGGTCGACCCCGAGGATCGCCGCCGAACGCTCGACCTCGGTCGCGCGCCGGACCCCCAACGACTCGCCTTCTCGCAACACGCCGGCCACCGGCTGGCCCTCGTCGCCGTCGGTCGCGACCACCAACACGACGCGGTGCCCGGAGTCGGCGAGGCTGGCCATGGTCCCGCCGGTAGCGATGGCCTCGTCGTCGGGGTGGGCGTGGAAGAAGACCGCGGTGGCCATCTCAGGCGACGGCGCCGGT
Organism: uncultured Acidimicrobiales bacterium; assembly: GCA_964390555.1. Classification (GTDB taxonomy): domain Bacteria; phylum Actinomycetota; class Acidimicrobiia; order Acidimicrobiales; family SHLQ01; genus CAVTWS01. The sequence continues at coordinate 13,738 of CAYMJU010000040.1, forward strand.
CGAGCGAAGGGTGGCCAGTCGTTCGGCGGCGACACCCCAATCGGTGAGGACCTCGTCGGTGTGTTGCCCGGCGTGAGCCGGGGGCCGCTGGATCTCGCCCGGCGTGCGGCTGAAGCGCGGCGCCGGTCCCGGCTGGACCAGCCCCGCGACCTCCACGAACGTGCCGCGGGCCACGTTGTGCGGGTGGTTCGGAGCCTCGGCCATCGATAGGACCGGAGCAAAGCAAACGTCGGTGCCCTCCATCTGGGCCGTCCACTCGTCGCGGGTCTTGGTCTTGATGACGGCGGCGATGCGCTCCTTGAATGCCGGCCAGCGGGTGCGATCCTGCTGGTCGACCACGATGTCGCCGTCGAGTCCCAGGTGCTGCACGAGCAAGGCGTAGAACTGGGGCTCGATCGAGCCGATCGACACCCAGGTCCCATCGGCACACTCGTAGACGTCGTAGTAGTGGGCGCCGGTGTCGAGCATGTTCGTGCCCCGCTCGTCGTGCCAGCCACCCATGGCCCTCAGGCCGTAGATGAACGTAGCGAGCGTGGCCGCCCCATCGACCATGGCCGCGTCGACCACCTGACCCGAACCCGACGTACGGGACTCGAGGATCGCGCAGACGATGCCGAAGGCGAGCAGCAGCCCACCACCGCCGAAGTCGCCGACCAGGTTCAGCGGCGGCACCGGACCCTCGCCGGCGCGACCAATGGCGTGGAGGGTGCCCGACAGCGCGATGTAGTTGATGTCGTGGCCGGCGGCGTGGGCCATCGGGCCGTCCTGGCCCCAGCCGGTCATGCGCCCGTAGACGAGTCGCGGGTTGCGGGCCAGGCACGCTTGGGGCCCGAGCCCGAGCCGCTCGGTCACCCCGGGCCGGAAGCCTTCGATCAAAGCGTCAGCTTGGGAGACCAGCTCGAGCACCAACTCGACGCCGACCGGATTCTTCAGGTCGACGCCGACCGAGCGCCGACCCCGCGACAACAAGTCGACCGACGGCGATGCCGGATCGCCGCCCCGGACCCGATCGGCGCGGTCGATTCGTATCACGTCGGCACCGAGGTCGGACAACAGCATCCCGCAGAACGGGCCCGGCCCGATCCCGGCCAGCTCGACTACCTTCACGCCTGACAACGGCCCCACGGCACCTCCACGATGTCCAACGGCACGATGTCCAACGGTGACCGATCGGACGTCGATCGTTCACCTACCGGCGCGGGTTCTTAGGAGGTTATCGGTCAGCCTCGGTCCTCACCGCCAGCCTGGTGACGGCCTCGACGAGCTGCGCCCACATCTGGCTCGGCAGACCATGGCCCATGTCCTCGATCTCGAGGAGTTCGGCGCCGGCGACCAGTTCGGCGGTCCGGTGCCCGCCCGACGGGTCGACCAGGTTGTCGACGTCGCCGTGAACGACGAGCACCGGCACGTCGAGCGCCGCCAGGCCCTCGGCGCGACTCCCGCTCGCGGCCATGGCGTGGAACTGTCGCATCCCCGATCCGTAGTGGAACGCCCGATCGAACGCCGCTTCGAGGTCGGCGCGGTGCCAGGCCTCGTCGAACCACCGGTCGCTGGCCCAGATGCGCCGGCCGGCGAGCCCATGCTCGATCACCGCATCACGCTCGATGCCGGGATCTACGACGACATGGTCGAGGGCGGCCGCGCTGATCCCGCCGACGTCAGCTTCGCCGGTGTTGGCCGAGACCGACGTGAGGCTCGCAACCCGCGCCGGGTGCTCGATCGCCGCCACTTGGGCGATCATGGCACCCATCGACATGCCCACCAGGTGGGCTCGGTCGACGCCTAGGGCGTCGAGTACGGCCACCGCATCTCCGGCCATGTCCGACAGCGAATACTCGTCGCCGTCGCCCAGAACCGTGCTCAACCCGGCGTCCCGGTTGTCGAAGCGGACCACCCGGAATCCCCGGTCACAGAACGCCCAACAGAGCTCGTCGGGCCAGGCGATCAGCTGTACACCGTGGCCAGCGACGAGCAACAGGACCGGATCATCGGGATCTCCGATCTCTTCGAACCAGATGTCGACGGCGTGCGCAGTGGTGTGCGGCATTCACCAATGATGGCCGATCCGCGCCTAGCGTCCGCGCCCGTGCCCGAAGTGAGAGATGTCCGGTTCATCGACCTCGACGCCGCGACCCTCCACGAGATCCTTCGTTTGCGCAACGAGGTGTTCGTCGTCGAGCAGCAGAGCCCGTTCCACGACATCGACGGCCGCGACGCCGAGCCGACCACCCGCCACATCTGGCTCGACGACGGCGGCCAGGTGGTGAGCTACCTGCGGGTGGTCACCGAACCGGGCCGGTCGGCGCGGGTCGGTCGGGTCGCGACCCGTCACGACCGCCGGAGCCAGGGCCACGCGGCGCGCCTAATGCGAGCGGTCACGGCGAGCATCAAGGGCGCGCTCGTGCTCGACGCCCAGTCTCACCTGGCGACGTGGTACGAGCGCTACGGCTTTCGTACCAGCGGCCCCGAGTTCGACGAGGATGGCGTCGCCCACGTGCCGATGCGGCGACCGGCGGTCCGCGCCGCCTCAGCCGAATCGCGACCGCAGCGCCGCCCAGCCTGAGCCACGCCGTGAGGTGCGGCGACCCGGCGACGCCGTCACATGCGCTTGAGGAGCTCCTGCTTCTTGGCCTCGAACTCGGCGTCGCTCAGCACGCCTTGGCGGCGGAGATTTTCGAGCTGCTGGATCTGCTCGGGGACACCGGCCTCGCGCGCCTCGCGCGGGGCCTGGGCGCCAGCGACGGCTTGACCCATGCGCTGGAGCCGACGCTCCTCGAACCGCTCCATCTGCCGGTAGATCTCGCCCTGGACCAGGCTGGGTTTGCGGACGTCGGTGAAGGTTTCCTTGCCGAACTCGCCCGCCGACTCGATCGACAAGTCGCCGGCGCCGAGCAACCGCTCGAACACCGACTGGCTGAAGAACACGGTGTTGATGCGGTCGAGCGGTATCTCGGTCCCGGATTTGGCGAAGACGCCGAGCCGTGAGATCACCCGCTCGTCGGTGACCACGAAGATCGTCGACCGCCACCTCGCGTAGTTGATGCCGAAGTAGACGAGGGCGACGAGCACGGCCACGCCGGTGACGAGCCTCAGAGCATCGCCCCACCAGTCGTCGCCCTTGATCAGCACGACGAGGGCGACGATGACGGACACGGCCAGATAGGTCGATGCCGGCGCGATGTACCACCAGTGGGGGTTGAGGTCGAGGCGGACCTCTTCGTCCTTGGTCAGCAAGCTCTTGGGGAAGGCCACGACGCGATGTTACATGGCCTCGACTCGTCGGGACGCGAAGGAGAGGTCACGTCGAACCGATTATCGAGGCGAGGCCGACGAGAACGAACGCTGCGGCGCCGATTCTCCTCAGGAAGTCGGGGCTCACCCGGGCGGCCAGCCACCCGCCGGCGAGCAGCGACAGCCCGACGACCGCCGACTCACCGACCGTCGCCCCGATCCACACCTCGACGAGGCCGCGATCTGCCGCGAGCGACGCCGTACCGAGCATCGACTTGTCCCCCAGCTCGGCCGCGGCGAATGCCAGCACCAGTCGGGTCAGGTTCACCAGACCGGCGGCTCCGCCCCGCTCCTCGTGGCGCCCCGTCCATGTGGTCCACGCAAAGGCGAGGAACAACAGGCCCGTACCGATGCCCACCGCCCGATCCGGGAGCAGGCGGTCCACAGCCGCTCCGGCGGTGGCCGCGACGGCTGCGAGCACGGCGACGGCCGCCGCCAGCGCGGCGAAGACGGCGAGCCTCCGGTGTCGGACGCCGGCGCCTATGACGACTAGCTGGGTCTTGTCGCCGAGCTCGGCGAGAAAGATGACGCCGGCCGCGATCAGGGCATCGTTCACGTCAGGCCCAACCGAGAGCCTCGAGGTGGTCGTCGTCGAACCCGAAGTGGTGGGCCAGCTCGTGCACGACCGTGACGAGGACCTCGTCGACGACGTCGTCGTGGTGGTCGCACGCTTCGCAGATGGCGAGCCGGTAGATCGAGATGCGGTCGGGCAGCACGAGCCCGCCGTAGTCGTCGCGCTCGGTCAGGGGAACGCCGTCATACAGGCCGAGCAGGTCGGGCTCGTCGGGGTGACGGTCCTCGACGACCACGACGACGTTGTCGATCAACGCCGCCAGCTCGGCCGGCAAGGCGTCGAGGGCGTCGGCGACGAGCCGCTCGAACCGCGCCGCCGGTACCTCGATCACGCCGACATGTTCACACGCCCAGAACTCACCGTGCGTAAATGGCCGCGGACCCGAGCCCCCCGATCCCCCGTGGCACGGCCGAGCACTGTCCCAGCTGATCGGTAGGGTCCTACCCGATGGATCCGGAGGGGCTGCTGGCCGACTTGAACGACGAGCAGCGGGCGGCGGTGACGAGCGAGCACGCGCCGTTGGCGATCATCGCCGGGGCCGGTTCGGGCAAGACCCGTGTGCTGACGCGCCGGGTGGCGTGGCAGGCGGCGACCGAGCGTATCGACCCGCGCCGGGCGCTCGTGTTGACCTTCACCCGCAAGGCCGCGGGCGAGCTGACCGACCGCTTGCGGGCCTTGGGCCTGCGCGATTCCGTGTCTGCGGGCACGTTCCACGCCGTCGCCTATGCCCAGCTCCGCCGCATGTGGGCTGACCAGAAGCGGCCGGCGCCGGAGTTGCTCGACCGCAAGCTCGGCGTGGTGGCGCGGGCACTCGGGTCGCGATCGTCGGACTCCGCCCTCGAGGTCGTGGGCGAGATCGAGTGGGCCAAGGCCCGGCTGGTCTCGCCCGACCGCTATCCGGCCGCGGCCGCCGAGGCTCGACGCCGACCATCGTGTGGTGTCGACGAGGTGGCGCGCGCGTTTCGCGGCTACGAGGAGCTGAAGCGCAAGCAGAAGCTCGTCGACTTCGACGACCTGCTGGCGTTGTGCCGGCACGCCCTCGACACCGATCTCGAGTTGGCCGCCGCCCAGCGGTGGCGGGTACGGCACTTGTTCGTCGACGAGTTCCAGGACGTCAACCCGCTCCAGTTCGCCCTGCTCCGAAGCTGGCTCGGCGACGGGGGCGACCTGTGCGTGGTCGGCGACCCTAACCAGGCGATCTACGCCTGGAACGGGGCCGACGCCGACTTTCTCGCCCGCTTCGACGAGTGGTTCCCCGGCGGCGGAACGGCGAGGTTGCGGCGCAACCACCGGTCAACCCCGCAGATTCTGCACCTGGCCGGTTCGGTGCTGCGTTCGGGCAAGGCGGTGGCCACCAGACCGGACGGGCCGATCCCCCAGATCCGTGGCTACGACGACGAGTGGGCCGAAGCGCGCGGCATCACCCGCGCCCTTCGCGACCGGCATGCCCCCGGCGCCCGGTGGTCCGACCAGTCGGTGCTGGTCCGCACCAACGCTCAGGTCGAGGTGATCGAACAGGTCCTGCGTTCCTCGGGAATCCCGTGCCGCACCCGCGCCGGCTCGGGCTTGCTCGACCGGCCCGAGGTGGCGGCGATCCTGCGCCGCTGGCGCCGCGCCGACCGCGTGACGCTGGCCGCCGCTCTCACCGAACTGGGTACCGGCGTCGAGAGCGAGATCCGGCCCGACGACGAGGGTGAGGCGGCGTCCGACGGCGACGCCGAACGCCAGGCCAGCCTCGAAGCGCTCGAGCGCATCGCCCGTGACCACCTGGCCCTCGACCCCGAATGCTCCGCCTCGCGGTTCGTGGCGTTCCTGTCGGCATCGCGGGCCAGCGGGTTCGACGATCCGAACGCCGATGTCGTCGATCTGGCGACGTTCCATGCCGCCAAGGGCCTCGAATGGAAGGTCGTGCATCTCGCCGGCATCGAGGAAGGGCTGGTGCCGATCAGCCACGCCAAGTCGACCGCCGAGCGGGCCGAAGAGCAGCGGTTGCTGTACGTGGCGCTCACGAGGGCCGAGGACGAGGTGTCGATCAGCTTCGCCCGCTCACGAACCGTGGCGCGCCGCGAGCGTTCGCGGGAGCCGTCCCCGTGGCTCGATCCGCTCGCCACCGCCGTGGCTGATCTCCGCGGGGTGAGCCGCCCCGTTGGCGATCGCGAATCGGTCGCCAACGTGCGTGACCAGCTGCGGAGTCGAGCGCGCCCGAGCGGTCGCGCGCCTGTCGACGAGACCGACCCGCTGCGCCAGGCCCTTCGCGAGTGGCGGCGGCTCACGGCCAAGGCCGCCGACGTGCCGGCGTATGTCGTGTTCGCCGACGCCACCCTCGACGACCTCGTCGCCCGAAGGCCGACGAGCGAGCGCACATTGCTCGATGTCACAGGACTCGGCCCGGTCAAGGTCACCCGCTACGGCGCCGACATTCTGGCCATGGTGCGCGACCACCAGACCTGATCACGCCGCCCGCATCGTGCTGACGATCGCGTTCTGTCCGCAGAACCGGCACACCGGTGTCAAGAGCCGCGGCCAGAACGGCGGGCGAGCGGCGGGTCAGGCCAAGTCGACGACAACGGGGGCGTGGTCGCTCGGCAGCTTGCCCTTTCGTTCGTTGCGGTCGACGACGATTCGCCGTACGCGCTCGGCCACCGTGGACGTGCCGGGCGCCAGGTCGATCCGCATGCCGCGCCGCTTGTGGAAATTGCCGTCGCGGTAGTCCCACCACGAGTAGCAACCGTCCGCGTCGTGGAGGCGCCGGAACAGGTCGACGAGGCCCCAGCCGGCGACGGCGGCCAGGGCGTCGCGCTCGTCGGGGCTGGTGTGGGTGGCACCCACGAACTCGGCCGGGTCCCACACGTCGCGATCGTCGGGCGCGATGTTGAAATCACCGAGCACCATCAGATCGCTGGCCGGGTCGGCGTTGGCGGTCAGGTCGACGTGCAGCCGGCCGAGCCAGTCGAGCTTGTAGGCGTAATGGTCGTTGTCGAGGGAGCGACCGTTCGGCACGTACACCGATGCGATCCGCAGACCGCCGGCGGTGGCCCACACCACCCGGGCGTCGGGATCGGGATCTCGGCCATCGGCGAAGTCCGAGCGGGCGTCGCTCAGACCGACGCTGGACAAGATGGCCACCCCGTTCCACTGGCCTTGCCCGTAGTGCACCGAGTCGTACCCGAGGGCGGCGAACGTGAGAGCCGGGAAGGCGTCGTCAGCGAGCTTGGTCTCCTGGAGGCAAACCACGTCGGGCCGACGCCGCGCCAGCCAGGCCTCGACCCGTTCGAGTCGGGCGCCGAGCGAGTTCACGTTCCAGGTGGCGATACGCACGACCGGAACGTACCGCAGCTTGCGCGGCGTGTCCCGACCAGCGTTCCTACACTGACCGGGTGACCAACGATCTCGTCCCGCCCGACAGCGTCGGCCAGAATGCCTGGCTCGTCGAGGAGATGTACCAGGACTTCCGGGACAACCCGACCTCGGTGAGCGACGCTTGGCAGGAGTTCTTTGCCGACTTCTCGCCCCGCGGCACGGCAAGGCCCGCCGAGGTCGCCGCGACCCCGGCCACCGCGACGTCTACGCCGGCCGCGGTCACCGCCGCTGTCACGGCCGCGATCACGGCGCCCCCCGACGCTGGAGCCGGCGACGAGCCGGCGGGTCAGGTGATCCGCGGCGCCGCGGCCCGAATCGTCGAGAACATGCAAGCCAGCTTGGCGGTGCCGACCGCGACCAGCTTCCGCGAGGTTCCCGCCCGCCTGCTCGAGGTCAACCGGAGCATCATCAACGGCTATCTGGGTCGCACCCGGGGCGGCAAGGTCAGCTTCACCCACCTCATCGGCTACGCGGTCGTGCGGGCCATCGCCGACCACCTCCCGGTGATGAACTCGACCTACAGCATCGACGACGGCACCCACCGGGTCACCCGGCACCCCCACGTCGGGCTCGGCGTCGCGGTCGACCTCGAGAAGTCCGATGGTTCTCGCACGCTGCTCGTGCCGTGCATACGCGACGCCGACACGCTCGACTTCAACCAGTTCGTCGACCGTTACGAGGAGGTGATCCGCAAGGTTCGCACCAACCGGTTGTCGCCCGACGACATGGGCGGCGTAACGGTGAGCCTCACCAACCCCGGCACGATCGGCACTCTCCAGTCGGTACCGCGACTCATGCCGGGACAGGGTGTGATCGTCGGCGTCGGCACGATCGACTACCCAACCGAGTACCAGGGAGCCGACCTTGCCAAGCTCGCCGAGCTGGGTATCTCGAAGATCGTCACGATCAGCTCGACGTATGACCATCGGGTCATCCAGGGCGCCGAGTCGGGCCTGTTCCTGAAGAAGGTCCACGAGCTGCTGATCGGCGAGGACGGCTTCTACGACAGCTGCTTCCGGTCCGTGGGCGTGCCGTACGAGTCGGTGCGGTGGCGCACCGATGTCAACCCGGTCGACACCGAACGGTCCATGCTCGAGAAGCAGGCGCAGGTGAACGCCCTGGTCAGCGCCTACCGGGTCCGCGGCCACCTGATCGCCGACCTGGATCCCCTGGCCAGCAAGCCGCCGGGCATGCATCCCGAGCTCGATCCAGCGACCTATGGCCTCACGATCTGGGACCTCGAGCGCGAGTTCCTGATCAGCGGGTACATGGGTCTGGAGAACTCGCTCGGCGGCGGCCGCAGCCAGATGAAGCTCGGCGACCTGCTCCACCTGTTGCGCGACGCCTACTGCCGCACGATCGGCATCGAGTACATGCACCTCCAGGACCCGATCGAGAAGGTGTGGATCCAGAACGAGGTCGAGGGCGCCGACACCCGGATCAACCCGATCGACCAGCGCCACATCCTCGAACGCCTCAACGCCGCCGAAGCGCTCGAACGTTTCCTCGGCACCAAGTACCTCGGGCAGAAGCGATTCGGCATCGAGGGGGCCGAGTCGGCCATCCCCATCCTCGACCATGTCCTCTGCTCGGCCGCCGACGCCGGCATGGCCGAGGCGGTGCTGGGCATGGCGCACCGGGGCCGGCTCAACGTACTCGTGAACATCGTGGGCAAGAGCTACGAGCAGCTCTTCGACGAGTTCGAGGGACACGTGAGTCCCGATTCCACCCAGGGCTCCGGCGACGTCAAGTACCACCTGGGCCAACGTGGCAAGTTCGTGAGCCGCGCCGGGAACACCATCGCCGTCGAGCTGGCCGCCAACCCGTCGCACCTCGAAGCGGTCGACCCGGTCGTGGTCGGCATGGCCCGGGCCAAGATGGACCAGATCGAGCCGCCGGGCGACTACCCGATCCTGCCGCTGTTGATCCATGGCGACGCCGCGTTCGCCGGCCAAGGCGTGGTCGCCGAGACGTTGAACCTGTCCCAGATCAAGGGTTACCGGGTCGGCGGCACGATCCACCTGATCATCAACAACCAGCTCGGCTTCACCACCGCACCGCAATCGGCCCGCTCATCTGACTACTGCACCGACGTGGCCAAGATGGTGCAAGCCCCGATCTTCCACGTGAACGGCGACGATCCCGAAGCCTGTATCCGCGTCGCCGAATTGGCGTTCGCGTACCGCCAAACCTTTCACAAAGACGTGGTGATCGACATGGTGTGCTACCGCCGCCACGGCCACAACGAGGGCGACGACCCGAGCTACACCCAACCCCTCATGTACCGCGCCATCGATGCCCGCCGTTCGGTCCGAAAGATCTATACCGAGGCCTTGATCAAGCGGGGCGACATCACCCTCGACGAGGCCGAAGCCGCGCTCGAGGACTTCCAGCGCCGGCTCCAGCAGGCCCTCGACGAGACCCGGTCGCACGCTCCCGCGGCCGGCATCCGCGCCCGCATCCCGCTCCCGGCCGCCGGCGTGTTGCCGCACGTCCGCACCGCGGTCGATCCCGACCTGGTGCAGCGGGTCTATCGGGCGCTCGGCGCTGTGCCCGACGGATTCACCGTGCATCCCAAGCTGGCCAAGCAGTTCGAGACCCGGGACGCCATGTTCCACGGCGGCGAGATCGACTGGGCGCTCGGCGAGGCCATGGCGTTCGGAACGCTGCTGGCCGACGGCGTCTCGGTCCGGCTGGCCGGCCAGGACTCACGGCGGGGCACGTTCTCGCACCGCCACTCGACCCTCGTCGACTATCACACCGGCGCCGAACACGTGCCGCTCGCCGCGCTGGCCGAGGATCGCACCCGGCTCTGGATCTACGACTCGTTGCTGTCGGAGTACGCGGCGCTCGGGTTCGAGTACGGCTATTCGATCGCCAACCCCGACGTGTTGACGATCTGGGAAGCCCAGTTCGGCGATTTCGTGAACGGCGCCCAGATCATCATCGACCAGTTCCTGGTCGCCGCCGAGGACAAGTGGGGCCAGATGTCGGGGCTGGTGTTGCTCCTCCCCCACGGCCTCGAGGGCCAAGGCCCCGAGCACTCGTCGGGGCGCATGGAACGGTTCCTCACCATGGCCGCCGAGGACAACATCCAGGTCGTCAACGCCACCACCGCGGCGCAGCTCTTCCACTTGCTGCGCCGGCAGATGGTGCGCGACGTTCGCCGCCCGCTCGTGGTGTTCACCCCCAAGTCGCTGCTGCGCTCCAAGCACTCGCGATCGACGGTCGCCGAACTGTGCAACGGGACGTTCGAGGAGGTCCTCGACGATCCCGGCGTGGTCGACGCCGCCGCAGTGCGCCGGGTCATCTTCTGCAACGGCAAGGTCGCGTTCGAGCTGATGGCCCGCCGCGACGAACTGGCGGCGCCGGCCGCCGTCGTGAGGGTCGAGCAACTGTTCCCGTGGCCCTCAGACAAGGTGGCCGGCATCCTCGACCGCTACCCCAACGCCACCGAGATCCAGTGGCTCCAGGAAGAACCCGAGAACATGGGAGCGTGGAACCCGACCAAGGGCCGCTTGTACGAACGCCACGAGCACACCCACCGCATCCAGCGCAACAGCCGATTCGAATCCGGGAGTCCCGCCACCGGATCCGCGGCCATCCACATGCAGGAGCACCAGGACCTCCTCGCCCGCGCTTTCGCGGACCTGTAGCACGCGCCGGGTCTAAGCTCCGCCCATGACGCAGCTCACGGTCCTCCTCGACGGCAGCTCAGGCGGCGGAGCTCGCTCGGTGCCAGGTTCGCTCGAGCTCGGGCACGCGCTCGTCGAACCCGCCGACCTGGCCGAGGCCGTTGGTTGGGAGCTCAAGCCCGAGGGTCTTTGTCGCGCCGAGATGTGCGTAGCGATCCGCGACCAGGCGAAGTTGCGGGTCGGCAACCGGCTCGACCTGCGCGAGGTTGCATCGGCGCTCGACCAGCCGATCCTGGTCACCGACGACGACGCACTCGTCGTGCTCGGCGAGCCGCGAGATGCCCGCCAGCAGGCCCTCGTCGGCCACGTGGCGCCCGATTTCACCCTCCCCGACCTCGATGGCGCACTCCACTCGCTAGATGAGTGGACGGGCCGCAAGCGAATACTGTTCGCCTTCTCCAGTTGGTGAGGCTGCTACTGGGACCTGCCCGGGTGGCAGGCGTTGCAAGAGGAGCTCGGCGACACCGGCTTCACCGTGATAGCGGTGGCCATCGACCAAGACGTCGACAAGATCCGTGAGGGCGTCGTCGGGGCATCGCACCCGGTGCTCATCGACCGCGACCAGCTACTGCCGCAGCTCTACGCCTTCACCAACGTGCCGATGACCGTGTGGATCGACGAGGCCGGGCGCATCGTTCGCCCGAACAGCGGCATGTTCACGACCAACATGTTCAAGGAGTTCACCGGCATCGACGCCGAGGTGCAGCTCGATCTCGTGCGGGCGTGGGTACACGAGGGAGTCGTCGATCGGCCAGCCGACGCCGAGGAGTTCGCCGTCGCCGATCTGTCGCCCGACGAGGAGCAGGCACATCTCCACTACCGAGCCGCGCTGCACATGCACCGGCACGGCGACGACGGGCGCGCCGCGCATCACTTCGACCGAGCCGCCGAACTGGCGCCGTGGGATTTCACCATCCGCCGAGCCCAACTGCCGCTCCGCGGGGGCGACCCGTTCGGCCAGGAGTTTTTCGAGTTCTACCAGCCCTGGCTCGAGCTCGGCCGCCCCACCCACGGCTTCAGCACCTGATCCTGCGACTTCGAGCCAGGCGATGCTCAGAACGCGCGCCACTAGGTGAACGTTCGATGTCAGATCGGTCTCGCTCGCCTGCTAGCGCAGTCGAGAAATGCCACTGTCACATTGGAGGGCTCGCCTAACGGCTCGCCCTCTTAGATGGCGCGGCGGACGCTGATGGCGTGCTGCACCAGCTCGACGAGGGTCGCCTTGGACGACGCTCGGTCCCGGGCGTCGACGGGGATGATCGGCACCTGGGCGGGTAGCGTCAACGCCTCACGCACAGCGTCGGGCTGGTGGACCAGCTCCCCATCGAAGCGGTTGAGCGCGACGACATAGGGCACCTGGCGCTGCTCGAAGTAGTCGAGGGCGGCGAAGCAGTCGGTGAGTCGGCGGGTATCGACCAGCACGACGGCGCCGACGGCGCCCTTGCTCAACTCGTCCCACATGTACCAGAACCGGTCCTGGCCCGGTGTCCCGAACAGGTACAGCAGGGTCGCGTCGCCCAGTGTGATGCGCCCGAAGTCCATGGCGACGGTCGTGGTGGTCTTGCTCGTCACGTCGCCGCGGTTGTCGACGCCCACGCTCTGCATGGTCATCGGCGCCTCGGTCGTGAGGGGCGTGATCTCGGACAAGGTGTCGACGAGGGTCGTCTTGCCGACGCCGAAGCCGCCGGCGACAACGATCTTCAACGACTTCTTGCGGACCATCGAGGTCGAGGTGGTCATGGCCGGCCTTTCAGAGAGCGTTCAGGTCGACGAGCAATCGCTCGAGCGTGTTGAGATCGGGGCCGTCGTCGTCGGGCACGGCCGAGACGGCCACCAGCTCGTGGGCGACCAGGTCGCTCACCAGCACTCGCGCCACACCCAGGTGGACGTGGAGGTGAGCCGAGATCTCGGCGATCGACAACGGCTCGGAGGCGAGCGTGACGATCGACAGCTGTTCACCGGTAAGGCGCGGCATCAGCTCGACACCGAGCTTCGTCGTCTCCACGAGCGCGTCGAGGGGCAGGTCGAGTCCGACCGATCTCGCCCGACCCTGGGTGAGAGCGTATTGTCGGACGAACCGGGCGGGCGGGTGGTCGGTCATGTCTCGTGTCATGCAACAGGCAACGCGTTGTGCAGCTCGGCGATCAGGGCTGGGGTAAGCGAGGCCCCCATGCGCCTCGCCAGCATCGTCATCTCGTAGCCGATCATGCCGACGTCGCAGTTCTTCCCCGCGAGCACTGCCATGGAGGATCCGTCGCTGATCGAGATGAAGAACATGTAGCCGCCGTCGAGCTCCACGACGATCTGATTGACGTCTCCACCGCCAAAGCAGCGAGCGGCGCCGGCGGTCATGCTGGTCAATCCCGATGCGACCGCCGCCAACTGGTCGCCTCCGGCCCGACCGATGCCCGGCGACATGGCCATCAGCAGTCCGTCGGCGGAGACCACCACAGCGTCGACCACGCCCGGGACCTTCTCGACGAGACCATTCACCAGCCAGTTGAGGTTCGTGGCCTCGGTGCTCAGGATTGACATTGCTCCTCGTTCCCTATCATTCGTCGTCGTGCGCCAAATTCTCTCTCGTTGTCGTGCGCCAAATTCTCTCTCGTTGTCGTGCGCCAAATTCTCACTCGTTGGCGTCCGCCAAATTCTCACTCGTTGGCGTCCGCCAAATTCTCAGTCGTTGGCGTCCGCCAAATTGCCGATCACATCGTGCTCGGG
>CAYMJU010000041.1:0-35048 GCA_964390555.1 uncultured Acidimicrobiales bacterium
CACAGCTCCCCGGTCGAGCTCGGCGTCGTCCGGGTGGCGGCCGCGGCTGTTTCCAGGCGGGCGCGCAGGCCCGAAGCGTCGGCCCGCCGGATGGCCGACTCGAGCGCGTCGAGCGCAGCAGCGGCCCGGTCCCGCTTGGCCCGGCGGCTGAACCGCATCCGCCACCGGCTCCTGGTGCGAGCCGCCTGGCGCACTAGCGGCCCGAGCTCGTCGACGATCGGATGTAGGTGGGCCTCGACCCCGGCCTGGGCGGTCGCGGTGGCGTCGAGAGCGGCGAGAGCGGCGAGCAGCTGGGTGTGCTCGACCGGCCGATTCGCGGTGTCGAGGCGCACGGTCGCCGTCGCACGAACGGTGGCGGCAACGGCGTGGGCGGCGACCAGCAGCTTGGTCGCGGTGTCCGGCCCGACGCCGCGAATCCGCTGGAGGCCGCTCGACCCCATCGCCAGCACGTGCGCGGCAGTGCGCACCCCGGCCGCCTCGACGGCGCTCGTGCGCACGGGCCCGTCGATGACGTCCTTCAGCGCCTCGACCGGTATCGCGTTCAGCTCGGCGGCCACGGCGTGATCGACCGCCTGCCGGTAGGTCTCGACGGCAAGCTGCCGGCGCCGGTCGGTTTCAGTCAGGCAACGCTCGGCGGTGGCGACGAGCGACCGCGCCGCGTCGAGCACCTCCCGGGCCGGCCGCCCGGGTTCGACCTCAGCCCGTTCGGCGGGTTCGGGCTGCTCGCTCACCACGTCGGTGGTCGTGGTGCCGGCCGCGTCGGCGACCATCGGCGTCCACGCTCCGCCGTCCCACCACCGGTGCACGTGACGCCCCCACGGATCCTGGAACCACCCCGCCGGATACTGCCCCTCATCACCAGCCATCCCGCCGACGGTACCCGCCGGACCGCGAGCCGAGCGCCGGCGCGAGGCTGCCAGCAAAAACCAGTGTCACACCCCCTTCGTAGGGTTCGCGGTGTCCAACACACCGACCACCGGGGGAACCCATGGCCCGCACGATCACCGTCGATTGCGACGAATGCGTCATGCAGCACACGCGAGCCTGCGACGACTGCGTCGTCACGTTCATCCTCGACCGAGAGCCCGACGATGCGATCGTCATCGAGCTCGGCGAGCTGCGGGCCGTTCGCATGCTGGCGAACGCCGGGCTCGTCCCCGAGCTACGCCATAGGCGCCGTACCGATGCGTTCTGAACTGGCGTTTCGTCAACGCAGCTTCGACGACCTCGGTACGCCGCTGGCCGAGGTCGTGTTCTGCGTGGTCGACCTCGAGACGACCGGTGGTTCGGCCGCCACCGAGGCGATCACCGAGATCGGCGCAGTCAAGGTCCGCGGCGGCGAGGTGCTCGGTTCGCTGCAGACCTTGATCGATCCCGGCCGTGCCATCCCACCGTCGATCACGGTGCTGACCGGCATAACCGACGCCATGGTCACCCGCGCTCCCCGGATCGAGTCGGTCCTTCCCACACTCCTCGAGTTCATCGGGGACGCTGTCGTGGTCGGCCACAATGTGCGCTTCGACGTGAGCTTCCTCGACGCCGCTCTCGCCCAGTCCGGCCGGCCCCGCCTCGGCAATCGCACCCTCGACACGTGCGCCCTGGCCCGCCGGCTCGTGCGTTCCGAGGTGCCGAACTGCCGGCTCGAGACCTTGGCGAGCCGCTTTCGGCTCGATCACAAGCCGAGCCACCGCGCCCTCGACGATGTGTTGGCCACCGTCGACCTGCTCCACCTGCTCATCGAGCGGGCGACGGCGTTCGGTGTGTCGGGCCTCGACGACCTGCTCACATTGCCCAAGTTGGCCGGGCACGCCCAGGCCGCCAAGCTGCGACTCACCGAGACGCTGCCCCGCACGCCGGGCGTGTACCTGTTCCGGGACGGCCGCGGCGAGGTGCTCTACGTCGGCAAGGCCACCGACATCCGGGCTCGGGTCCGGTCGTACTTCTCGAGCGACGACCGCCGCAAGGTCGGTGCCTTGCTCACCGAGACCATGGCGATAGACCATCACGGGTGTCCATCGGCGCTCGAAGCCGGTGTGCTCGAGGTCCGGCTCATCCACCAGCACCAGCCCCGGTACAACCGTCAGGGTCGCAACCGCGAGCGCTACTGCTACGTGAAGCTCACCAGCGAGGCGTTTCCGCGGCTGAGCATCGTGGCCGAGGCCCGGACCGACGCCGCCGCGTACGTGGGTCCGCTGCCATCGCGACGCGTCGCCCAACTCGTGGTGGACGCCATCTTGACGGTGTTGCCGCTGCGTCGCTGTACCGCTCGACCCGGCCGCGGCACGCGCGACGGGCCGTGCACGTCAGCCCAACTCGGTGTGGCCCTGTGCCCGTGCACCGGGTCGGTCGATGCCGCAACCTACGCGGTTGTCGTCGAATCGGCGCGCCGCGGCCTCACCACCACACCGTCGCTGTTGCTCGATCCCCTCGCCGAGCGGATGGCCCGGTTGGCCACCGAGCACCGATTCGAGGAAGCGTCGAACCTGCGCGACCGCGCCCACGCGCTGGCCCACGCGCTTGTCACCAAGCGCCGCCACGACGCGCTCAGACGTTCACGATTGGTGATCGAGCTTCCCGGCGGCGTCCTGGTCGAGCTCGATGGCGGTCGGCTGGCCGCGTCGATCACCCCGGGCGAGCTGGCCTTGGATTGGGGCCACCCGTCGCGTTCCGGGAACCGACCGCCGACCCCGGCCGAAGCGGCCGAGCTCACGGTGGCGGCCGGTTTCCTCGATCGCTATGCGCACCGTCTCCGCATCGTGCACTGCGACGGCGAACTGTCGTACCCGATCGACACCATCCCCACGTTTCGCGCCCGAGAGCGAGCCGTGGCGCGAGCCGCCTGAGCCGAACCGAGTGTGATGCACTACAGGCGTGCGAGCCCTCCCCTACCTGATCGCGGCGGGTGCGCTTGCGACCGGCGGGTGCGCGCCAGCCCAGACAGTCGACGAGCCCAGCGTCTCGCCGGTCGTGCTCGCCGGCGACGTTTGCCCGACCGCTCCCGGCAGGACCCACGCGATGACATGTCATCGCCTCACCGTTCCCGTCGATCGCGAGGCTCTCGGCGGCCCGGTGCTCGAGTTGGCAGTCGTCGTCGTTCACTCGACCGCGGCAGTACCGGCACCCGACCCGGTCGTGGTGATCCACGGTGGGCCCGGGGGGTCGCTCACCGACGACCTGGAAGCCTGGCTGCATCCGGCCAGCCCTCTGCTTGCGAGCCGGGACGTCGTCCTCGTCGATCAGCGCGGCTCGGGTCGCTCGACGCCCAGCCTCGACTGCACCGACGGCGAAACGCTCGATGATTGCCACACCCGGCTGTCCGATACCGGGAACGACTTGAGCCGGTTCGGATCGCGCGACCAGGCGCTCGACATGGCCGATCTCCGCCACCGCCTGGGCTACGAGCGGTGGAACGTCTACGCCGTCTCGTTCGGCACGCGGGTCGCTCTCCAGCTGATCGACCTCGACCCGTCGGGGACCCGTGCCGCGGTGCTCGACTCGGTCTATCCCCCCGATGTCGAGCCCGGAATCGAGCAGGCGACCAACGCTGCCGCCGCCATCGAGGCCGCGCTCGACACCCTGGAGCGGATCGAGGCCCTCGATCGACTGCTCGCGGAGCTCGACGAGACCCTGGTGCAGGTCACCTGGACCGACGACGCAGGGCACGAGCGCACCGAGGGCGCGACAGCCGAGCTGTTCGCCGGTCGGTTGTTTCGCACCCTCTACGAGACCGGCCGCGCCGGCGATGTGCGAACCGCGGTCGATCACGCGGCGGCCGGCGATCTCGCCGCAGCGTTCGCCAGTCTCGGGATACCCACGGCGGCCGGCCAGCGCGGCCCAACGAGCGGCGAGCTGAGCGACGGCGCCTACTGGGCGGCCGAGTGTCACGAAGGGATCGGGAGATCGACACCCGAACAAGCCGTCGCCGCAGCCGAGGGACGGCTGGCCGAGACGCTCGTTCGTGCGGTCGTCGAGTCCATCGGGCGCTGCGATTCGTGGCGCACCGAGACGGCCGCGCCGACCGCCCTGTCGGCGACCGACGTGCCGGTTTTCCTCCTCGGCGGCGCGCTCGACCCCGTCACGCCTCTCCGCTGGGCCCATGACACGGCCGCGGCCCTCGGGCCGAGCGCCGTGGTCGTCGAAGTGCCCGGCGCCGGGCACGCGCCGTCGTTCGCTCTCAGTTGCGCCGAGGAACTCGTCGTCGGCTTCCTCGACGACCCGGGATCGGCGATCTCAGGCGACCGCTGTGGGTGAACTCGTCAGCCGACGGCGGAAGTGAACGCGATCAGCGAGTCGAGCACGCCGGCCGCGGCTCCGGTGTCGATCGACAGCTGAGCCGCTACGACCCCCGCTGCCATGTCGGCGGCCATGCCGGCCACCACCAACCCGGCGGCGGCGTTCAGCACGACGATGTCGCGCGCCGCTCCCGCCTCGCCGGCGAGCACCGAGCGGGCGATGCGGGCGTTCACCTCGGCGTCGCCGCCGGCCAGGTCCTCGGGGGTCGCCGGAGCCAGGCCCACGGTGATGGCGTCGAGCGTGTAGGTGCGGATCTCGCCGTCGCGCAGCTCGCGAACGATCGACGGCCCGGTTGTCGACAGCTCGTCGAGCGCCCCGTCGCCGGTGACGACCATCACGTGCTCGGCGCCGGTGGCCTGGAGCACTCGGATCATCCGGTCGCCGGTCGACTCGTCGGACACTCCGACGACCTGGCGGGTGACCCGTCCGGGGTGCGAGAGCGGGCCGAGCACGTTGAACACCGTCGGGATACCGAGCTCGGCGCGCACCGGCCCGGCGTGGCGCATGGCCGGGTGGTACGAACGGGCGAACGCGAACCCGACGCCGACGGTGGCCACGCATCCGGCGAGCTGTTCGGGTGTGATGTCGAAGTTCACGCCGAGGGCCTCGAGCAGGTCGAACGAACCCGACGTCGATGAGGCCTTGCGGTTGCCGTGCTTGCACACGGTGGCCCCGGCGCCCGCGGCGACGATCGACGCGATCGTCGACACGTTCAAGGCGTGGCGGCGCCGGCTCGGCGCTCCGCCTGCGCCGACGATGTCGATGGTGCCATGTGGCAACGTCAGTGCAGTGGCCGCGGTGTGCATGGCCCGCACCATGCCCGTCATCTCCTCGACGGTCTCACCCTTCATGCGCAGCGCCACGATGAACCCGGCGATCTGGGCGGGCGTCGCCAACCCGTCAAGGATCGTGGAGAGCGCGGCCTGGGCCTGGTCGCCAGTGAGGTCACGCCCGGCGCACAGCTCCCCGAGGACCCCGGCCCATCCACCTACGTCGTCGATCCTCACCGGCATCCCTGAACTATCTCACCAACGCCTCAGAACGCGCGCCACTAGGTGAACGTTCGACGTCTGATCGGTCTCGCTCGCCTGTCAGCGCAGGCGAGAACCGCCACTGTCACATTAGGGCTCGCCCTGTCAGCCGCCCTGGCGGAGCGTGGCCACGAGCTCCGCAGCTGTCGCCGAGGCCAAGTCGGCTTCGTGCCGGTACGCCGCATGGGTGATGGCGAGCCGGACACCCGGGGCGTCGAACGCCGCTACCTGAGCCGGCGTGAAGTCGAAGCGGACATAGTGAACCGCCGACGTGATCTCGGTGCGGGTGAGCTGGCGGGCGTGGTCCTCGTCCACCCGGCACGCCACCACCGCTCCCGACGGCAGGTTGAACTGCACCGTCGTCTCGATGCCCACCAGCTTGGGCAGCCACTCGCGCAGGTCGGCGTCGTTGGTCAGCTCGATCAACATCGTGGCCGCCAGCGAGCCGGGCAGGGCGACGAGTGGGTTGTACACGTCGATCTCGGCCTGGATGCCCTCGTCGGTGTGAATTCGCTCGATCCGGGCCATCTCCTGGATCTGGAAACGGATGGTGTCGGCGTTCTCGAAGATGAACGTGACGAACGGTCCGACATGCACCCGGCGCCGCTTCTTCAGCTCGATGATGCGGCGCCGGAATTCGCCGCGGTCACGCTCGTAGGCGCGGGTGTCCGCGATGTCTTCGAGGGTCAACTTGGCCACGGCCCTAGCCCTTCGGCCGTTCGGCCCCGGGCTCGGGAGCGATCCCGTAGGCCCGGGCCACGAGCTGGATCGGATGCATCGGGTCGGTGCCGGTCTCGAGGGCGATGGCGCCGTTGGCTAGTGAGCAGTCGCCGGTGACGGCGTCGCCGTGGGCCCGACCGATGGCGTCGACCAGCTTCTTGGCGACCTGGCGCGAGCTGTCGAGGTTCTCGGCTCGCAACCCCCACGTCCCGTCGATCCCCGAGCATTCGGCGACGACGGTCACCTTGGCGCCGGTGAGCTTCATCAGATCGCGGCTGCGCAGCCCGATGTTCTGGGCCCGCAGGTGACAGGGCGCGTGATAGGTGATCGTCGAGGGGGCTCCGGGGAAGTCGGTGTCGAGCGACGTGGCGTCGGCTTTGTGCACGGCGACCAAGTACTCGGCCAGGTCACGGGTGCGCTCGGCTACCAACCGGGCGTCGTCGCCGCCGACGTAGTCGACGTAGTCCTTCTTCAGCACGTAGCCGCACGTGGGTTGTGGCACCACGACCTCGAGGTGTTCGCCGACCCGATCGGCGGCCCGGATGGCGGCGGCCAGGACCTTGATGTTGGTGCGGGCCTGGTCGGTGAAGGCACCGACGTTGCCCTGGTGCAGGTGCGGCGCTCCACAGCACACCTGGCCCTCGGGAAGACGGCATTCGATTCCGTTGCGCTCGCAGACCTTGACCAGGTCGTGGCCGATGCCGACGTTGTGGTACTCGACCTGGCAGGTGGGGAACAAAGCGACGACTCCCTGGCGGGCACCGACCAGGCGGTGTCGCCCCCCGGCCAGCCGCTTGCGGAACCACGTCGAGAACCGCTCCTTGGAGAAGGGTGGCAAGATCCGGACGGCGGCAATTCCCGTGGCCTTCTCCATCATCTTGCGGGGTCGCGACCCAGGCTCGAGGGTGCGATTGGCGACCGCCGCGGTTACCGATCCGACCTTGCCGATGGTGTCGGTGCTCGCGAGCGCCATGTCGGTGAGCCGGGTCCTGAGCGTGCGCTTGTGGTGGCGGTACTTCACCTGATCGGCGCGCATCATCAGGCGCGGGAAGTCGAGCGCCCACTCATGCTGATCGGGCGTGTAGGGGCAGTTGATGTAGCAGAGCTTGCATTGGAAGCACTCGGCGACGACCTGGTCCTGTTCGGCCGGGCTCATGAGCGACGCGTCCTGGTCCGGCTTTGAGTCGATGAAGTCGAACAGGGTGGGGAACGACGCACAGAACTTGAAGCACAACCGGCAGCCGTGGCACAGGTCGTAGACCCGATCGAGCTCGTGGCGCAGGTCGGCCTCGTCGAAGTACTTCGGGTGGAACGGGTCGTATGTGGTCGTCACAGAAGCGAGCTCGTAGGTAGACGGTGGTTCACGGTTTCCCACCACACCGTTCTGGTAGGGAGATCGCGCCGTTTCCGGTGCGATCTCCCTACCAAAACTACGTGGTGGTGGAGCGAGGGGCTCAGAACTCGGCAAGGGCCTTGCTGTACCGGTTGGCGTGGCTCTTCTCGGCCTTGGCCAAGGTCTCCAGCCACTCGGCGATCTCCTCCAGGCCTTCGTCGCGGGCGGTCTTGGAGAAGCCGGGGTACATCTCGGTGTACTCGTAGGTCTCACCGGCGACGGCGGCCCTGAGGTTGTCCTCGGTGTCACCGATCGGCAGTCCGGTGGCGGGGTCGCCGGCCTGAGCCAGGTATTCGAGGTGGCCGTGGGCGTGGCCGGTCTCGCCTTCGGCGGTCGAGCGGAACAGGGCCGCCACGTCGGGGTAGCCTTCGACGTCGGCGCGCTGGGCGAACCACAGGTAACGGCGGTTGGCCTGGCTCTCGCCGGCGAAGGCGTGCTTCAGGTTCTCGTGGGTCTGGGTGCCGTTCAGGTCGGCCATCGGGGGTACTCCTCGGGGTTACAGCTGGTGTGGTGAGCCCACACCGGCTTCGGCACCGGGGCAGGTGTGGCACCGGCCCCGGAAGACGATCTCGGTGGTGTCGACTTCGAACTCCGCGGCGAGCTCGGCGGGAATCGCCAGGTCGCCGAAGTCGCTGGCCACGTCGATCACCCGGCCGCACATCACACACACCAGGTGATGGTGGGGCTCGACCTTGGTGTCGAAGCGGATGGCGCCGCCGACATCGAGCGAGCCCAGTTCGCCGAGGCCGACCAGGTCGTTGAGGGTTTGGTACACAGTCCGCAGCGAGATGGTGGGCATTTCGGTCACCACGGCGGCGTAGACAGCCTCGGCCGTGGGATGATCACCGTGGTCAGCCAGGAAACGGAAGATGCGCTCGCGCTGGGGTGTCACCTTGCCGCCGCGGGCTCGGACGAGCTCGCTCAACGCTTCGGGCGACTTCACGGGAGGCACCCTATCAGCATGATGTGCTTATCAACAATTGTTGTTGACAGATGGCCGGCGGCCGCCTGATGCCGGCTGCTGAAACGCCCGTGCCTGTCGATGCCAGTGCACCCGAACGGATGACCGGTGCGTCAGTCGAGCTACCCGACAGTCTGCTCGCGCGGCTGGGCGCGGTGTGCGAGATCAACGTCGAGCTCGAGGATCGCCACGCCGTGGCCCGGGATTGGTGGCCCCTCGCCATGGTCTGGGCTCACCAGGGCATGGTGGCCCGCCGGCCCGACGTCGTCGCTCGACCCACGACCCCCGAGCAGGTCTCCGCGGTGCTGGCCCTGTGCGATGACGCCCGCGTCCCGGTGACGACCATCGCCGGGCGATCCGGCGTGTGCGGAGGCGCGATCGCCGCGAGCGGCGGACTGGCGCTCGATGTCACCGGTCTGGCCGGCCTGCGATCGGTGTCCGTCGAGGACATGACGATCGACGTCGCCGCCGGCACCTTCGGCCACGACCTCGAAGCCGACCTTCGCGAGCTCCACGGGGTCACCCTCGGTCACTGGCCGCAGTCGATCGAGCTCTCGACGGTCGGCGGCTGGTTGGCGTGCCGGTCGGCCGGGCAGATGTCGACGCGCTACGGGAAGATCGAGGACATGGTCGCCGGACTCGACGTGGTCCTCGCCGACGGCCGGGTGATCCACACCGACAACGGCCCCCGCGCCGCCGTCGGGCCCGACCTCACCCAGTTGTTCGTCGGCAGCGAGGGCACTCTCGGCGTGATCACCGGCGCCCGCCTGCGGGTGCACCCGGTTCCGCCCGCGACCCGGCGTGACGCATGGATGTTCGACTCGTTCCCGGCCGGACTCGCCGCGTGCCGGACGATCGTGCAGCGCGGCGCGACCCCGGCGGTACTGCGGCTCTACGACTTGGCCGAGACCAAACGCAACTTCGACCTCGACGGCACCCTGCTCGCGGCCTACGACGAGGGCGATCCCGGGCTCGTCGACGCGGTGATGGCGGTCGTGGCCGACGAGTGCCGGGCTGCCCAGCTTCTCGGCCCCGACCCGGTCGAGCGGTGGTTCGCCCACCGCAACGACGTGTCGGCCCTCGGCGCGCTGATCTCCAAGGGCTACGTGGTCGACACCATGGAGGTCGCCGCGCCCTGGTCACGGCTCGCCGGCCTGTTCGAGTCGGTCGTCGCCGCGCTCGCCGCCGTGCCCCACACGATCGCCGCGAGCTGTCACCAGTCCCACGCCTACACCGACGGTGCGTGCTTGTACTTCACGTTCGCCGGGTCACCGCCCGCCGACAAGGCCGAGGCCTACTACCACCAGATGTGGGACACCGGCACCCGCACCACCCTGACCGGCGGCGCCCGGCTGAGCCACCATCACGGGGTGGGACTCAACCGGGCCCGCTTCATGCCCGACGCCCTCGGCCCGGCGTTCGCCGTCCTCGAAGACCTGAAACGAACGCTCGACCCGAACAACATCCTCAACCCCGGCAAGCTCGGCCTCGGACCGAGGTGACCCGACGGGGGCGCCCACGTGTGAAACGCCCCTGGCCTCCGGCATCATGGACGGTGGTGGTGAGTCGGCCGGGTGACCGCGGCTCGACACGTCGCGAGGCGTGCCGGGCTGAGGAAGGTCGGGGCTCCGCAGGGCAGGGTGCTGGCTAACGGCCAGTCGGGGCGACCCGCAGGAAAGTGCCACAGAGAACAGACCGCCGATGGCCCGGCTCGCCGGGCTCAGGCAAGGGTGAAACGGTGCGGTAAGAGCGCACCGCGCCCCCGGCGACGGGGGTGGCACGGTAAACCCCACCCGGAGCAAGGTCGAACAGGGAGAGGGCGGCCCGTCCGTAGACACTCCCAGGTGGACCGCACAGATGGATGGTCACCCAGGGCGGCCCGCAAGGGACGCCCGGACAGAACCCCGCCTACAGGCCGACTCACCACCACATCCACCTCTTACCCCACCTCGCACCGCGAATCGTGTTCCTTGCGCGTTTCTGGCTGCGGAGCAGCCAAAATCGCGCCAGGTACGAGATGCGAGATACGGTTCGGGCATGGCCGAGCTCGCCGAGGTCTCACGCCGCGACGGGGCGCAACCGGTGCTCGACGCGCTGGCCGCCGATGGGGCTGTGATCGTGCGCGACTTCCTCGAGCCCGGTCTGCTCGACCGGTTCCGGGCCGACATGGTCACCCACGCCGCCGATCACCACGCCGGGACCATCGCCGACAACGTCGCCGTGCGCGCGTTCTGGGGCGACAACACCAAGCGGTTCACCCGCCTGGCCCACCGGAGTCCGGCGTTCGTCGAGATCCTGACCGACCCGTACTACCTGAGTGTCGCCGACGCCTTGTTGCTCGGCAGCACCGACGACTACTGGATGAACACCGGGCAGATGATGATCGTCGGGCCCGGATCGACCGACCAGCGGCTGCACCGCGACGCCGACAACTGGCCGGTCATGAACTCACCGACGAGTGCCGAAGCCACCGTGTCCACCATGTTCGCCTTGAGCGAGTTCACCGTCGCGACCGGCGCAACCAAGGTCGTACCCGGCAGCCACCGATGGGACGACTACGAGCGTCTCGCCGAGCCGCACGAGATCGCCCACGCGGTAATGCCGGCGGGCGCCGGGATGATCTACACCGGCCGGGTACTCCACGGTGCCGGCGCCAACACCACCGCCGACGAGTGGCGCTACGGGCTCCACCTGTCCTACGTCCTCGGCTGGCTCACGCCCGAGGAGGCGTCGCCGCTCGGCGCCGGCTGGGACGACGTGCGCCACCTGTCGGTCGTCGCCCAACGCCTCCTCGGTTGGCGCTGCAGCGGTGTGAACAACCGCTTTGCGGCGCGCCTTTGGACCATCGACTACGAAGACATCCCGGCCGGCCTAGGAATCGAGCACACGTAGCGCGTCGGGCGGGATCGTCAGCTCACAGGCCGCGCCGGGCGGGCGCACCGGTGTCGAGCCGTCGTTGGCGACCACCACCTGCACAGTTAGCCCGGCCACGTCGGCAGTGACGTGGGTCAAGGCCCCGACGAACACCACCTCGCGCACGACTGCCGGCACTCCCCCGTTTGCCGGATCGGTCACACGAACCCGTTCCGGGCGCACGAACACCGTGCAGTCGCCGCGCGCCTGGCCGGTTTCAGCCCCGAGCTCGAACCCCGCGATCTCGACCCGTCCCGGCCCGACCACCCGGGCCGGGAGCAAGTTGGCCAATCCGAGGAAGTCGGCCACGAACGGTGAAGCCGGCGCGTCGTAGACCTCCCGTGGAGTGCCGATCTGCTCGATCGTGCCCCGGTTCATCACCGCCAGCCGGTCGCTCATCGTGAGCGCTTCCTCCTGATCGTGGGTGACGTACACGAACGTGATCCCGACATCACGGTGAAGCGCCTTGAGCTCGTGTTGCAGCGAGCGGCGCAGCTTGGCATCGAGGGCTCCGAGGGGTTCGTCGAGCAGCAGCACCTTCGGGCGAAGGACCAGCGCCCGGGCGAGGGCCACGCGCTGCTGTTGGCCGCCCGACAGCTGATGGGGTCGGCGGCCGGCCAACTCGGCCATCTGGACCAACTCCAGCGCCTCGAACACCCGGCCGCACTGCGTTGGTGCACTACCACTTCTCGACGAAGCCCGACCTGATCGTCGCCGCCCTCGAAGCAGCCTGCGAGGCAGACCGCGAGTCGCGCAACCGGGTGGCCAACGGCCCGGGTACCGCGCTGGCCCGCCTCGATGGGGTCCTCGTCGGCTCCCTCCCCGTCGATGCCGACGACGAGTCGTGGTTGTTGTGGATCGAGGCGTGGGGCGAGAGCCGGCGAAACGAGGCGATACGTGACCTCATGGCCACCCTCGAGGTCGACGAGATCGCGGTCTCGCGCCGCTTGATCACCGAGGGGGTCGCGGCCGGTGAGTTCGAGTGCCCCGACCCGGGCGGCACCGCGGCCCGGCTGTCGGCGCTGCGGGACGGGCTGACGATCGACCAGACGCTGTACCGCACGTCGGCGCCGGGTCGTTACGCCGGCCTGCTCCGCGACGGCATCGGCAACGAACTGGGCCTGGCGCCCGCCGCCTACACCGCGCTGCTCGCCACCGGCTGAGCGTCGAGCTCTGCTCGCACCGGCGCGGTCGCCACCAGGTACAGAGCGCCCGAGACCAACGAGAACGCGGCAAACGTCGCGATAGCGGCGCGCGAGCCAGCGGCGTCGGCGAGGAGACCAGCGGCCACGTTCGACACGGTGATGATGAGCATCACGATGCCCATGTCCCCGGCGAGCAGGCGACCCCGGATCTCATCGGGCGCGCGGCGCTGAAGACCGTAGGTCGACAACGTCCACTGGGCGCCGCCGCCGAGGTGAGCGATCAGCACGAACGGCACGGCGAGGACCACCGTCGGCGCCACGCTCAGCCCCAGGTAGCAGGCCCCGAACACCAGGCCCGAACCGCCGCAGAGCAGCAACACGCGCGACAGCGACGGCCCGACGAGGCGAGTGGCGATCAGAGGGCCAGCGGCCACCCCGACGCCTCGCGCCGCTATCAGCCACCCGGTGTCCTGGTCGCCGCCGCCGAGCTCGTCGGTCGCGAGAACGGCGAGGAGCGCGAAGATCCCCGACCCGACGGCGAAGGACGCCTTGGACGCCAACAAGGCGAGGACCACCGGATCGCGGCGGGCGTAACGAGCCGCTTCGGCCATGTCGGCGACCGGGCGTACCCGTTGCGCCTCGGCGGCCTCGCCGTCGCGAGGTCGTTGCATGGGCCGGCGGATCGTGGCGATCAGCGCCGCCGCCACGACGAACGACGCCGCGTTGCAGGCGAACGCCACGTCGCGGCCGAACACCCCGGCGACGACCCCACCCAGCGCGGCGCCCACGGCCAGCATCACGCCCCAGGTCGCGCCGAACAACATGGTGGCGGCGGCGAGGTCCTCGTCGTCGTCGACGAGGTTCGGTAGCCCGGCCTGCGACGCCGGCCCGACGAAGGACCCCAGGGCCGAGATGGCGACCAGCCCGAGATACCCGACGACGAGGGTGGCGTCGGAGCGCACGACGAGCAGGGCCGCGGCGGCCACCGATTGGAGCAAGGCCACGGTCAGCAGAATGCGGCGCCGGTCGCGGCGATCGGCCACCGGCCCGGCGATCACAGTCATGAAGAACGCCGGTAGCGCCTGGGCCACGTACACCAAGCTCACCAGGACCGGCGCGTCGGTCAGGTCCTGCACCAGCCCGACGAACGCCACGTAGGCGAACCAGTCACCGGCGTAGGACACGACCTGGGCGCCGAACAACAACCGCACGTCGCGGTTGGAACGCAACAACGACCACATGGCGAAGCGCAACCCTACCGGGGCCGGCCCGGGGACGCAGGGTCCGATCAGACCTGTTCGGAATCGAATCCGCCGGACGGCTCGAACAGCGAGACGAACGTCTCGTGCGAGGCGAACAACTCGGGATTCGAGTCGTAGTCAGCGGCCAGCTCCGGGTGGACCCAGGTCGAACCGGAGCCGTCGCCGAACGCGATCAGCTCGTAGTCGGCAGCAGGTTGAGGCGCGGTCGGTTCGGCGAACGCCACCACCCACCCACCGCTACCCGAGCACACGAATCCGTATGCCCCGACGGGCTGCAGTTGACTTTCTTGCCCCTCCACACACGGCGCGAGTGGGCTGTCCGGCATGAAGTACGGCGACGGTGCCTCGACCGCAGCGCTCTCGTCGCCGTCGAGGTCGACCGACGACAACGTGTCGGACACCGAATCCCCGAGGGCGGTCACCGCGCCGATGCAGACGATGGCGATCAACGCCACCAGCAGCGACATCTCGACTAGGGACGCCCCTCGTTCGCGTTCACGGCGCGGTGAACGGCGACTGATGTTCATGGGGGACTCCCGGTGAGCGGCGCGAGAACGCTGGCCGTGTCATCGACCTCAGAAACCGCCTACTCGAGCCCGTTTCAGCCGAGGCGCCCGAACGGTGCCGACGCGTGGCACCATGTGGACGTGACCGCCGCCACGGACCCCAGGCCGCCGCGCGTCGCGGCGGTATACGGTGGCGGTGGATTGTTCGGGATCGCCTACAACCTCGGTGTCGCCGAGGCCCTGTCTGACGGGGGCGCGGACCTGGCCACCATCCCCGCTCTCGGTACGTCGGCCGGTACGTGGGCCGCGGCTGGACTGGCGCTGGGCATCCGTTTCCTCGACGCCCTCGACGCCGTCGCCGACAAGGTGATCCGCTATCCCGACCCACGGCCCAACCGCATCCGGGGCGTGGCTGAGATCGTGTTCGGTCCGACCGTCCGGGTTCCAACACTGCGGGGGGTGGCGTGCGAGCTGCCCCGATTCCGCCGCATCGTGCTGCGCGGCGACGATCACCCCGCCGTCGATGTGATCGCGGCGTCGTCGTCGGTGCCCGGCATGCTTGCGCCACACCGGATCGGCCGCTCCCGGTTCGTCGATGGCGGCGTGCGCTCGATGGCGTCGGTCGATCTGGCCGACCGAGCCGATCACCTGCTCGTCCTCCTTCCGCTCGCCGGGCCCATGTTCGGGCCAGCCGGCCCGCTGATGGAGCGGCGCATCCGTCGCGAGACGGCCGATTGGCAGTCCCGCAACCCCGATGCGACCGTGATCACGGCCCGCCCCGACAGCCGCCTCGCCAAGATCGTGCGCCGACCCGACCAGCTCTTCGATCCCGAGCGCGCCCGGCGATGTTACGAGCTGGCCTACGAACAGGGCGTGGCGCTGCGAAGCGTTTGGCTCCCGACGGTGAGCTCGACCGGCGGCCCGCCGGCGCCGGCCCGGAGTCGTTGACCACGTCTCCGTGTTGTTTGCCTGGGCGTTGTCTGCCTGGGCGAAACGGCCTAGCGCTCTGGGTCCAAAGCATCGTTTCGCTCAGCCGACCTCGGCGGTGAACCGATCATCAAAGCATGGAGCACCGCAGCAGTTGCACCCGTCCCACTTCGACTCCCCGGATCGCGAACCCGGGCCTCGGCGCGCTGCCGGTCGACGACCGCCTTCAGGTCGAGCTCACCCCGGGCGGCGAGCTGCTCATCAAGGCGGTCAGACCGGGGCCGCTCAGAGAGTTCGCACTAGCTGGCCGGTAGCCCGAAAGCGGGCCCAACCGGCGGGGGTGGCGAGCCCGAAGCGTCGCGCCCCGCCCATCAGGGCCAGGACCCCGACCGCCTCCATCACCACGACGAGCGGCCACGGACCGCCGAGTTCGGGGGACGAGCCCGAGAAGCCGGCGCCGGTCACCGGCCACCAGAACCGGTCGGTATCGGTCCACGTGCCGTCGAGCAGCAGGTGTACGAACGTCCCGATCGGCAGGCCCACCCACCGGCGCTGGGCCAGGCGCCGACCCCTCCAGATCACCGCGACCGCGCCGAGCAGCCCCGCCGACCCGACCAGGGTGTGCAGCACGAACGGCCCGGCGACTACCCCCTCGATCGTCGGTAGTACGGCGCCGACCATCACCAATCGGTAGTCGAGGGCCGGGCTGTCGAACACTACGGCGACCAGCACGAAGGCCAGCCCGGCGAACCACAGCAGCACGAGAGCCTCGTCGCTAGCGGATGACGACGCGGTCGCATTCGCCGCAGTGGGCGACCGAGCCGGCCGCCACGCGTCTCATGCGATCGCGCTCGACGGCGGGCATGACCGACGGGCAGCCGACGCAGCGCGAGCCGTCGAAGGTGACCACGGTCGCCGGCGCCAGCTCGACCCGCAGTCGCTCGTAGTCCGACAATGCCGCGGCGTCGATCGTCGCCGCCACCGCCGCCCGCTCGGCCGCGACGACGTCGCGTTCGCCTCCCACCGCGACCTCGCGGTCGTCGAGAGCAGCGAGTGCCACGGCGCGCTCACTCTCGACCGCGCCGCGCCGGTCGACCAGAGCCGCGAGCACGGTGTCTGATGGCTCGAGCTCGTCGAGCAAGGCGATGATCCTGTCCTCGAGATCGCTGCGCCTCGCTTTGAGCGACTCGAGTTCGTCCTGGGCCAACATGGCGTCTTTGGGCGAGGTTATGCCACCGCCGTACAGCGTGCGGTCGAGCCGGGTGATGCGTTCCTCGAGCGTCGCCAACTCGTCTTCGAGCCGCTTCTCGTCGCGGCGCGTCGCCGCCCGGCCGGCCTCGATCGCCGCCCGTTCGGCCTCGATCGAGACGAGCACGGCATCGGCCGACTCGACGGCGGCCCGCTCGGGCAGCGTCGCCAGCCGGTGTCGGATCTGGCCGAGTGTTATGTCGAGGTGTTGGACGGCGAGCAGCGGGTGCGGGAAAACGCTCATGGCGCCATTGTCGCATTCCGCACCAGCCGGACCAGCACGGCCCGCTTTTCGCCGCCCCAAGAGGCGGGCGACACCGATCCGAACGAGCGGGTCACCTTGGCCGTGAGCGGATAGGAGAAGGTCTCGCGATCCAACCGTGGAGGATGTTCTGGGAGCCGAGCACTGGTCAGGCGGGAGGACTCGGCGGCGAGGGATTCGTGGGCGGCGGGCCGGTTGGCGCCGGCCCGGTAGGCGGCGGCCCAGCGGGTGGCGGCCCAGTGGTGGGCGGCGGGGCTGTGGTACTCGGCGGCGGCAGCGTCGTCGAAGGCACGGGCGCGCCGGGCGGCGCCGTCGTCGACACCGTCGGATCGACCGTCGTCGACACCGTCGGATCGACAGTCGTGGTCGTGACTCCCGTCGCCGCGACGTCGTCCTCGTAGCTAGGGCGCAGGCGCCGGCCGCGCCGGGTGTCCTCGGGGTCCGCGAACGGGACCGGGGGGTAACCAAGCCGGGCGTGATAACCCCGGTTGAACTGGCCCCAGATCATCGCGGGGTACGACCCGCCCGTGACGTTGCGGCCACCCACGTTGCGCATCTCGACCCGCTCGTCGGGGTTGCCCATCCACACTGCGGTCGAAAGGTACGGCGTGTAACCGACGAACCAGGCGTCGCCGTAGTCCTGCGCTGTGCCCGTCTTGCCCGCCGCGACCTGGCCGGGGAGCTGGGCCGCGGTACCGGTGCCGCTCTCGACGTTGTCGGCGAGCACGCTCGTGACCAACCGGGCCGACTGAGCCGACATGGCCCGCCGCGGCGACGGCGAGTGCTCGTACACCACGTTGCCGAACCGGTCCTCGACCCGGTCGACCAAGTACGGCTCGAGGTACACGCCGTCATTGGCCAGCGCGGCGTAGGCCGAGGCCATCTCGAGCGGTGTCACGTTGAACACGCCGAGCGGGAGCGACGGGAACGCCTGGAGGTCACCTGCGAGACCGAGATCGCGCGCCATGTCGACGACGTTCGACAACCCGACGATCTGGCCGAGCCGCAGGAACCCGCAGTTCGACGACCGCAAGGTGATCGACCGGATCGACCCCGAGCCGCCACGGCTGCCCTCGAAGTTCTCGGCCTCGTAGGGGTCGGGCTCACCGCCGGGGTTGGGGATACGGCACGGCCCGCCGCCGTTGACGATGTCGTCGGGTACGAAGCCGGCCTCCATCGCCGCCGCCAGCACGAACGTCTTGAACGACGACCCGGTGGGACGCCCGGGAACCGGGTTGCCCCGGTGCGTGGCCAAGTTGAACTTCGAGAACTCCTCGAAGCCCGGCCCGCCGACCATCGCTCGCACGGCCCCGGTTCCCGGCTCCACCGCGGCGAGGGCGCCCACGAAGTAGCGCCCGTCGAGCACCGGCGTCGACACATCGTCAGGGATCACGTCGATCACCGACTGCTCTGCGTGCTGCTGAGCGAAAGGGTCGAGCGTCGTGTAGATCCGCAGCCCGCCGGCGAAAAGTCGATCGATGCGGTCGTTGCGGGTGTCGCCGAGATCCTCCTCGGCGAGCAGGATCTGCTTGACCTCCTCGAGGAAGTAGTCCTCCTCGAGGAGGTCAAGGGAGAACAACCCGTTGCGCTCCGTCGGGACCGGATCGTCGGCGTACTCCTCGTACTCGACGTCGCTCAGCGCGCCGAGGTCGAGCAGGCGGGCGAGCACCCGGTTGCGCCGCTCGGTGGCCAAGAGGGGATCGCGGGTGGGATCGCCCGACACCGGGCGCGAGATGAGCGACGCCAGCAACGCACCTTCGGACCACGTGAGCTCCGACGAGTCCTTACCGAAGTAGACCTCGGCCGCGGCCTGTACGCCGTACGCCCCCGATCCGAAGTACACGGTGTTCAGGTACTGGAGGAGGATCTCGGGCTTGTCGAGCTCGTTCTCGAGCCGCACCGCCATGATCGCCTCGGGGATCTTGCGGTCGAGCTCGCGGTCGTTGCCGGTGAAGCAGTTCTTGACGAGCTGCTGGGTGATCGTCGACCCGCCCTGCTCGACACCACCGGCCGACACGTTCTCAACCAAGGCCCGCATCACGGCGCGCACGTTTACGCCGTTGTGGTCGTAGAAGTCGGCGTCCTCGGCGGCCAGCACGGCATCGATCACCGCGTCGGAGATGTCGGAGAGGTCCTCGACCAGCTCGCGATTCTGCTCGCCCGCCAGCTCCCCGACCGGATCGCCGTTGCGATCGAAGACCACCGACCGCTGGGCCAGCTCGCAATCGAAGTCGGTGCCGATCGGCTCGGCGTCGTTGGCCCCGAGCACATCGAGGGCGCGCGGGCCGACCGCAGCCACGCTGGCGGCCACCACTGCACCGGCCAGACCGATCACGATGGAGAAACGCAGCACGCGACCGATCAGGCGTGCTGCTCCGCTCACGGATCGAGACCGTACTTCGCAGCACCCTCCCACGACGCCATACCACTCCGGGTGACATGTGCCACGGCGATGAGCGGATAGGCTCCGCACTCCGAATCCGCTTCGAGGTGACCTCCATGCGATCTGTCCCGATCCTCCGATCGCTGCGCGCGGTTGCCGTCGCGCTCGCGCTCGCACTCGCATTGGGTGCTTGCGGCGACGACGACGACGAGGGCGCCATCACCATCCGCGGCGCCGACGACATCCAGATCGTCGACGCAGAACAAGCAACCGCCGCCAATGCCGAGGCCGAAGCGCAGGCCGAGGCCGCCGAGAGCGGCACGACGGCGCCGGAAGCCGAAGGTGACGGCGGTGATACCGCGTTCGACGACGTCACCAGCGACACGGTCGCAGTCGACGACGACCGGTCGCCCGACGAGCGGATGTTCGACGCGTTCACCGAGTTCCGTTCGTGCCTGGAGGCCCGGGGCACCGCGTTCGTCGGTGCCCCCGACGAATCGGGCGAGGGTCCGCAGAACGACCCCGCCTACATCGAGTCGCTCACGGTGTGCGCGGCCCAGAGCAACATCGTCGAAGCCCTCGAGGAATCTCGAAGCGCCGTCGATGACATGACCCCCGAACAGGTCGAGGAGCGCAACGAGGGCGTGCTTGACTTCGTCGACTGCATGGAGGGTCGCGGGTGGACCGTCGAGGTCACCGCCGGCACCAACGGGGTACTCCAACCATCGAGCATGGAGGGCCCGAACGGCGAGTCGCCACTCGACGGCACCAGCACCGACCTCGAGCAGTGCGCGGCCGAAGGCCAGGAAGCGGCCGAGGCCCGCGAGGCGGGCGAGGCTTAGTCCGATCATGAAGAACAAGATCATTGGGGGGCTCGTCGTCATCGCGCTCGCGGTCGGCGCATTCTTCGTCGGAAAGGCAGCCACCGGAGACGATTCCGACGCCAGCAGCGGGCCGGTTGTCATCCAGCGGGCGGTCGAACGCACCACGTTGCAGGAGGTACGCACCCTGCAGGGTGAGCTACTTCGCGAGGAACTACAGATCCTGAACTCGCCCGTCGACGGCCGCGTCAGCGAGGTGTTCGTCGAAGACGGCGACACCATCGAGGCCGGCCAGACCATCTTCGCCCTCGACGGCCGGGCGGCCGTGGCCGCCAACGGCGCGTTCGCGTTCTTCCGCCAGCTCGACGTGGGGTCCGACGGTCCCGATGTCGAGCAGCTCGAGCGCATCCTGAGTGAGGCGGGGTACGACGTCGGATCCGTCGACCGCCTGTTCACCGAGGACACCCGCCGGGGCCTGGCGCGATGGCAGGTCGACCATGGCTACGGCGGCGCCACCCCGGAGCCGGGCGAGACCGTTCAGGTGTCCCTCCAGCAGAACCAGGAGGGGTACACCATCGGCGCCCGCAACACGGTCGCCGTGAGGATCGAACCGTCGGTCCCCGAGATCGCGCCAGCGCCCGCCGGCGCCAACGCCAACCGTACTTCGGTGGCCGCTCGGACGGTGCGCCAAACAACGCCGCTCGTCGAGGTCAGCGCCGACGTCACCCAGGTCGCCGAAGGCGGGCTGGTCACGTTCACCTTCACCGTGACCTCGCCATTCGCGGGCAACACGATCGTCGAGATCGCCTTCGACGGCGAGGCGACCGAGGAAGACGACTACGACGACGTGCCAGACAGCGTCACGTTCCCCGCCGGCGCGTCGAGCGTGACCCTCGTGGTGCAGACCCTCGACGACGACGTGCTCGAGACCGCCGACGAGGACCTCGTCGTCTCGATCGCCGACCAGTTCGGCGACAACGTGGTGTACAGCGCCGGCGGCCTGAGCTTGGCGACCGTCGCCATTCTCGCCGACGGCGTCGATGAGCGGCCGGTCATCGAGATCGATTCCGACGAGCCGATCGTGGCCGAGGGCGGAGGTGGTGGCGGCGGCGCGGCTGGAGGAGGCGGTGGCGGGGGCGACATCACGATGACGCTCACCTCGAGTCTCGAGCTCAACGAGGACATAGAGATCTGGTACGAGGTATCGGGCACCACGACTCTGGGCGAGGACTACGAGGACCCCGACGAGGACACCGAGGGCCAGCGCGGCTTCGTCGAGCTGCCGTCGGGCGACACGACGGTGGACATCACCGTCAACGTTCGAGACGACGACCTGGTCGAATTCGACGAGGACGTGACCGTCCGCCTCTTGGCGAACCCCGAAGACGTGGCGGGCGACCCCAGCTACTACGTGGCGCTGTTCCCGAACCAGGCCACCACCATCATCGAAAGTGACGACATCCCCGAGCTCACCCTGCGCGGCGGCGGCAACGTCGGCGAGGGCGCGGCCACGAGCGTCGTGGTCGTCGCTGACCAAGCACCCGTCGAGGACACCTCGGTCAACTACCAGTTCAGCGGCAGCGCCGAGGCCGGTGACGACTTCGAGGACCTCGCCGGCACCGTTATCTTGCGGGCCGGCCAGACCCAGGTGTCGATCGCGATCCGCACGCTCGATGACGACGTGGTGTTCCTGCCGAGCGACATCATCGTCGCCGACTGGCCGGCCCGCGTCGGTACCGTCGAAGTCGACGAGGGCGAGTTCATGCTCCAGGGCGAGCCGATCCTCGAGCTGACCGAGCCGGTGTTCACGATAAAGCTCTTCGCCGCGGCCACCGACTTCAGCGTTCTCGAGGTAGGCCAAATCGTCACGATCGAGTTGTCCGCCGGTGACCAGGAAGCCGAGGGCGTGATCACCGAACTCGACTCGGCGGCGACGGTCGACGACGCCGGAGCGGAGCGTTACGAGGGCATCGTCGAGTCGACGTCGGAGGAGCTGATCGCCGTCGACGGCGCGATCGTCACCATCGAGGTCATCGTCAATGAGGCCGTAGACGTGTTCGCGGTTCCCATCTCCGCGGTATCACAGGACGCCACCGGCAACAAGGAAGTCCGCATCCTCACCGACGCCGGCACGATCGAGCGGGTATCGGTGGAGACAGGTCTCGAAGACGGCGCGTTGATCGAGATCACGTCGGGGCTCGACGGTACCGAGATCGTGATCGTCGAGATCGATCCCGCGTGAGCGGAGGCGCCACTCCAACCGAGCCGCTTCTCGAGCTCAAACACGTCACGCGCTCCTACGGCGTGGAAGTGGTCGTCCACGCCCTCGCGGGCGTCGACCTCCAGATCTTTCCTGCCGACTTCGTCGCCATCGTCGGCCCGTCGGGCTCGGGCAAGTCAACCATGCTCGGCCTGCTCGGCTGCCTCGACCAGCCCACGAGCGGCGAGGTGTGGATCGGTGGCCAATGCGTCACGACTCTGCCCGAGATCGAGCGCACCAAGCTCCGCGGCCGCACGATCGGCTTCGTCTTCCAGCAGTTCCACCTGATCCCGCACCTCTCGGCGCTCGGCAACGTCGAGACGGCGCTGCTGTACCGGAACCTCAAAGCCAAGGAACGCACCGAGCTGGCGATGGACGCGCTGGATCAGGTCGGTCTGGCCCCACGCCACGACCATCGGCCCGTGCAGATGTCCGGCGGTGAGCAGCAGCGAACCGCGATCGCTCGCGCCATCGTCGGTAACCCGCTGATGGTGCTGGCCGACGAACCGACCGGCGCCCTCGATACGGCGAACGCGGCCAACGTGATGGAGATCTTCGCCCAACTGCGGTCGAGCGACCGGGCGATCGTGATCGTCACCCACGATCTCGGAGTCGCCGCCAGCGCTGACCGCAAGGTCTCGATGCGCGACGGCGAGATCGTCTCGGACGAGCGCAAGGCCGGTTCCGCCGCATCGGTGTTCTCCCCATGAGGAGCATCCGCGACCTCATCGGCGTTGCGATCGGCGGCCTGGCGGCGCGCAAGGTGCGCACGGCCTTGGTCCTACTCGGCCCGATCGTCGGCGTCAGCATGATCGTCGCCGCCGTGGGCTTCACGTCGAGCGCCAAGGGCGACCTACAACAGAAGTTGCGGGAGCTGGGCACCAACCTCGTCGAATGCGGAGCGTCTTCGGCGTTCGGCACGCAGGACCCGCGGCTGCCCGAGGAGGTTGCTGAACGGGTCCGCGACGTGGACGAGGTCGACCTCGTCGCGCCCGTACTCGATCTCCAGGGCATCTTGACGCTCCCCTACGCGGAGGCCCAGGATTTCTACGAGGCGTTCCCGGTGCCGGTCGTAGCCACGGATCCGACCCTGCCGGCCGTGCTCGACGTGCCGATGCTCTCGGGCCGCTGGCTCAACGATCTCGACAACGCCGACCCCACCCGCGCCGCGGTGCTCGGCCGCGACCTCGCCGCGGAATACAACTACCTCGCCGGCGAAGCTCGCACGATCGACCTCAACGGCATCGAATACGGCGTGGTCGGCGTGCTCGACACCGTCGAGCTCGTGGCGTCGTTCAACACCGCGGTGTTCGTCTCGTTCGGTGCCGCCGAAGAGGACTTCGTCGACGAGATCGAGCCGAACCGCATCTTCGTGCGGGCTCGCCCCGGCGAGGAGCAGCGGGTGAACGATGCCTTGCCGGAGGCGATCGGTCTCGGTGGCCCCGACGAGGTCGAATGCTCGGTACCGAGCGAGCTGCTCGCAGCGCAAGCGCAGACCGACACGACGCTCCAGACCGTGGTGACCATCATGGGCGGCCTCGCGCTTCTCGTCGGGGCCATCGGCATCGCCAACGTGATGACCATCTCGGTCATCCAGCGATCGTCGGAGATCGGCATCCGTCGTGCGCTCGGCCATACCCGCGCCACGATCGCTGGGCAGTTCCTCATCGAGGCGCTGGTGATCGGCGTGCTCGGTGGCGCGCTCGGCGCCGGCCTCGGCGTTGGAGTTCTCTGGGTTGGCGTCCAGTACAAGGACTGGGTGTTCTCGCTCGACTTGGGCGTCGTCTGGCTGGGCATGGGATCAGCCCTGCTGATGTCGATCATCGCCGGTATCTATCCGAGCCTGAAAGCCGCCCGCCTGGAGCCGCTCGAAACCCTGCGTCTGGGGTAGCCGCGGGTCAGCTCGTCAGCTCAGGGCTAGCTCAGTACGACCCGGCGAGCTTGTTGTGGTCCCAGCTCACGGTCTTGTCGGCGTGGACGACCACGGCAGTGCGCTTGGCCGCCATCTGCTGGGCCATCTGCTCGAGCATCTCGACCGGCACGGTCGGCTGGTTGCGTTTCATCACCTGGAGCGCCAGCGGGAATACCCGGTCGTGGTCGGTCACCAGCTCGGCCCGGCCCTGGATCATCACGCCGCGGAGGGCGTCGTAGGTGACGCCATCTTCGAGCAACACCGTTATGCGGGCGTCGCGCTCGAGGTTCTTGATCTTCTGGGACTTGGTATAGGTCTCGAACACGAACGAGCCATCGACGTGGGCGAACCACAACGTCGACAGGTGCGGCATGCCGTCCTTGCCGATGGTCGCCACCTGGAGGCTCTTTTGCTCCTCGATGAACGTCGCCATCTCCTGATCGGTCATTCGGATGCGGTCACGGCGGTTGGACATCGGGGCTCCTGGGCCTAGCGGTCGTGGCGCGCAGCCTATGACTCCGGCTCCAAAACTGCCGAACCCCACCGAGGGGGGATCGGCGGGGTTCGGTCTCGACTGCTTTGCCCCGGGGGGAGGGCCGGCAGTCTGATCTGGGGTCACCGCCACGAAAGCGGCGCTCGCACCAGACCACATTGGTTAGTTGTTGTATCGACAAGAATAGGGCAGACGTGAGCAAAGGTTCAGGATTTCCCGAGTGACCTTCGACACGGAACATCTGCACCACACCGCCACCGCGCTCGACATCTCCCCCGGTACCGTCAAGAGTCGCCTGAGCCGGGCCTTGTCCCGGCTCGCCTCCGATCTGGAGGTGAGCGATGCCGGTTGAGGAGCACGACCTCGACGCTCGCCTGCGGGCTCACCTTCGAATCGCCCAGCTTTCCCTGCCCGCAGCGGCGACCACTGTCGTCGCGGTCGAGCGCCGCGGCCGGCGACGCCTACGACGTCGTCGCGGGGACCGGCGAGATCCCCGCGGCCGAGCCGGCCGCATCGCTCACCGTGGGACTCCGTCGTGAGCTGCCGGCCCCGAGTTCGACCGGGGGAGATGCGGCCGCGAGCGCCGCCGGAACCTCTGACCTTCTCGTTCCCTTCAACGGAGAGCTGGGCATCGTGCGATCGGTGACCGAGGCCGCGCCGATTCCCGCCACCGAACTCGCACAGCTCGACGGGGAACTGCGCGAGGCGCTGGGCCCCGACCCGACCTACGAGGACCTGTACACGATCGCGGCAACCGGACAGGTCCTGGCCGACTCGGTGCCCGCCGACCTGTTGTTGAACGCACCCCTCCCCGCCGTGACGCGGTTCGAGCTGATCGTGCAGTCCGCGGCCGGGCCGTGGGAACCCGCCGGCGATTTGATCCCTCCGGACGAGATCATGTTCGCGTCACCGGTCTCGGCCCATGGCGACCAACTCGTGGTGGTCGGTCAGTCCGTCGACGCCCTCGGAGGCGTTGCCCCTCTGGTCGGCGTGTCCGACGGCGGCGCAGGGTGGGAGCAGATCGTGCCTCCTCCCGTCGACCCGGATGCGGGTCGGTTCACCTCCGTCGTGGTCGACAGCGACGGCGACCGGACCTTGGCGGTGTACAGCACACAACCTGCGCCCGGGTTCGCCGAGTTCGAGATTCTGCCCGACGACACGGCATCGCCGCCGACGCTCGTCGAGGGCGCATCGGTCAAGGCGCCGGCCGGACCATCGGCCGCAACCGTCGAGCACCGTGTCGTGATCGTCGAGCGCGTTGCGGACCGTCGTGTCGACACCGTCCTCGACGTCGATGTCGTCTGGCTCTCGAGCGCTCTCGTGCTCGACGACGGGTACGTGCTGTCGGCCTTCTCGGCCGCTTTGGACAACGCACCAGTACTGCTCACGTCGGCCGACGGCACGGTGTGGAGCGAGTCGGACCCGCCGATAGCCGGCTCGACCACCGATTCCGCTCGCCTGATCGGAACGATCGACGGCGACGAGGTTGTGGTCGTCGGCTCAGCCGGGGGTCGACTCGTCTCGTCGATCGGTTCGCCATTCAGTGGTCGCTGGTCCTCGGTCGCCCTCCCTGTGTTCGACGGTTACGAGGCGTTTCCCGATCAATTGGTGGCCAACGAGCACGGCGTCGTCGTGTCGCTCGACTTGGCTCCCCGCACCACTGTTGTCGATTGCGAGCGCGGATTCGAGTTCGAGATCGACGGCTCGTTCTCGGTGGTCGAGGCTCGGCGCATGTCATCTGGCGCGCCGGCCGTGTTCACGTCCCACCTGGACGAGCGCACGCGATCGATGACCGTCTTCGACGTCCGGGGCTCCACGATCGGGGTGATCAGCCCGCAAGCGCTGACCAGCGCCAAGGCTCCGGCCGCGGCGCTCGCTTGGTCACCCGACGGTCGACGATGGTCGACCGTCCGGCTCGACATGAGTCCCGATGCGGCCGTCAACCCGGCGGGCGGGCTGGTCCTGCTCGACGATCGGATCGCGCTACAAGTCGTCGACCTGTCGCCGGACCGGCCCGCCGATCGACCCTCGCTATCGGTGCTCACCATCGACATCGGAGACGACTAGACCTCGGTACCATCGCCCGGTGACCGGTCTCGCTCGCCTGCTAGCGCAGTCGAGAAATGCCACTGTCACCTTGGAGGGCTCGCCCACTTAGGCCGCTCGC
This sequence comes from uncultured Acidimicrobiales bacterium, assembly GCA_964390555.1. Classification (GTDB taxonomy): domain Bacteria; phylum Actinomycetota; class Acidimicrobiia; order Acidimicrobiales; family SHLQ01; genus CAVTWS01. The sequence continues at coordinate 26,698 of CAYMJU010000041.1, forward strand.
TCGACGGCCTCGGGGACGGCGCTGCGCAGGCCGGCGAGGGCGGCCGAGACCCGGGCGAACGCGCGGTACCGCACGACCTCGGCTGCGGCCCAGTCGCCGAGGACATCGGTGGCTGGGCCGGTCACCCCGCCGGCGCGGGCGAGCACCACGAGGGCCATCACCTCACCGCGATGGCGTTCGAAACCCTCGTTCCCAACCCGCACTCCCAGATCAGCCAGGTAGTCAGATGACATGCGGCTCATCGATCGCTCCTCTCTCGTGCGCCCCGCCTCTCGACGACGCGATCTCTACATGCGATAATCCTATGCCCACCGGTTGATTAGTAAAAGCGATCATCTCTCATGTTCTTGATCGCATTCACTTATGTGTGTATCATCTGTCCATGGCCGTCGTCGCCCTCCGGGATCTTGATCTTCGTCACCTCGCCGCCCTCCGAGCGGTGACCGAAGAAGGCACGTTCGGGCGCGCCGCGACCCGGCTCGGGTTCACCCAGTCCGCAGTCAGCCAGCAGATCGCTACCCTCGAACGCATCGTCGGCGAACCGCTGTTCGAACGCCCGGGGGGGCCGCGGCCCGTGACGCTCACGCCGGCCGGCGAGCTCCTTCTCCCCCACGCCGTGGCCATCCTCGACCAGGTACGGTCCGCCGAGGCCGAGCTCGACGGGTACCGCGCCGGTCGCACCGGACGGGTGCGGCTCGGTACCTTCCAATCCGTCACGGTCCGCATGCTCCCCACCCTGCTGAACGAGTTGCGCGACTCCCACCCCGATATCTCGGTGTTCCCCTACGAGCACGAGGACCAGTCGCGCATGCTCGACATGCTCGGCGACGGCGAGCTCGACGCCGCCTTTGCAGTCGGTGCGATCGACGATCCGCGCTTCGGCGTCCGGCCCATCGGGTCCGATCCCTTCGTCGTGCTGTGCCCCCCCGATTCGTGCATCCTCCCGCCGTCGGGACCCGTGCCGGTCGCCCGGTTGAACGAGGTGCAACTCATCGGCCAGACGCCCATGGCATGCCAACTGATCATCGAGGACGGCCTGCGAGACCGCGGCGTCGCGGCCGACTACGTGTTCCGCACCGGAGACAACGCCGCGGTACAGGCGCTGGTACGAGTCGGGATGGGCCACGCGGTGATGCCGCGACTCGCGGTCGACCTGAACGATCCGGCGGTGGTCGTGCGCGAGCTCGATCCGCCGATCGAGCCTCGTCAACTGGTCATCGCCTACCCCAACTGCCGCGCCGTCTCGCCCGCGCTCGGCATCGTGATGGACCTCGCGGCCGACATCGCCCGCCGGGTTCTATGAGCGAAGCGGAGCGAGCGAGTGCAGCCGAGGGAACGCAGCTCCCCGGCCGCCGATGGGGTCTGGGGGCGCGTAGCCCCCAGCGACAACTATGAGGAGAGTCAGCCCTCGCCGAGCGACGGTACGGGTTCCCTGAGGTCGATCACCGCGGCGGGCTGGGATGCGCCGGGCTCGCTCAGTGGCCGGCTCTCGTACCCGCCGAGACGCCACGACATGCCCGAGCGGCCCCGGTCCGACGCCACGGCCAGGATCTGATGCACCTGGAGGTCGCCGGTGGAGAAGCCGATGGCCGACCCGGCCAGGTACAGGCGCCAGACCCGTGCTCGACCCTCGCTCGTCGCCGCGACAGCGGCGTCCCAGTTCGCCTCGAGACTGTGAACCCAGTGTCGCAACGTTAGGTTGTAGTGCTCGCGGAGCGATTCGAGGTGGCGCACCTCGAGCCCCTCGCCCTGGATGGCCGACACCAGCGTTCCGACCTCGTGCAGAGCCCCATCGGGGAACACGTAGCGGTGCATGAATCCCCGCGGGTCGATGCGCGATCGCGACCGCCCGAGCCGTGACGTGCGCTCGGCCGCTCGACCGATCTGGTGGTTCAGCAGCCGTCCGCGGGGTGGGAGCAACGAACGGAGCTGGCGCAGATAGGTGGCCCTTTGCTCGTCGCCGACGTGCTCGAACATCCCGACCGACGAGATGGCATCGAACGGGCCGTCAGATACGTCGCGGTAATCCTGTGTGCGAATCTCGACCCGGTCGCCCAGGCCGGCCGCAGCCACCCGCTCGCGAGCGAGCGACGCCTGTGCCTCCGACAGCGTGATGCCGACGGCCGAGACTCCGTAGTGCTGGGCGGCGTACATGGCGAGGGTGCCCCACCCGCACCCGACGTCGAGAAGGCGCTGGCCGCGCTCGAGCCCGAGCTTGCGACAGATCAACTCGATCTTGTTGTACTGAGCCTGAGCGAGCGAGTCGCTCGGCGACTCGAACACTCCGCAGGAGTAGGTCATCGACTCGCCGAGCAGGAGCCCATAGAAATCGTTTCCCACGTCGTAGTGGTGGCTGACCGCCCGTCGGTCTCGGGCTCGGGAGTGAACACCGAAGCGCCCCCCGACGTCGATCTCCTCCGCTGGTATCGCCGGCGGGTTTCTCATGGCGTCGACCCCGATCGACCGCGCCAGGTCAGCGACCAGTCGTGGAGACACCCGTAGCGCGTCGGGCTTGGACGCCACGAACTTGAGCACCGCCCACAAGTCACCGTCGAGATCGAGAGCACCCGAGATGTACGCCCGGGCGAAGCCCAGCTCACCGGGAGCGCGCACCAGATGGCGGAGCGCGTCGTCGGACCGGACTACGAGCGTGGCCACGGCGTCGCTCGGCCCGAGCCGGCGCCCGTCCGGCAGCACCAGAGCAACCCCGAGCTCGGCGGCAAACAGCTCGGCGATGACTCGACTGACGACGGCGTATCGATCCATGAGACCCCACCTCGCTTCTACAAGGCCAACTCGCTTGAACAGACCCGTACGGGCGACCGCGCTAGTCTCGCGCTAGGACCGGTCGACGCTCAAGGGATCGTCGACATCGGCCGATGTCTCCCAGGCGCGGGCCAGGAGGTGTGCTCGATGCGACGCGTCGTTGGGTTGTCCATTCCCGTAATCCTGGTTCACGCCGTCGTGGCCGCCGCCGTAACCGTCGTGCCGGCGCACGCCGGTACCGTCGGGGGTTGCGGGCTGTTCCCCGCCGACAGTTTCTGGTACGCCGACGTGACCGACCTCCCCGTGCATGCACGTTCGGCGCAGTGGTTGGCGAGCGTGGGCACGGCGCGCACCATGCACGCCGATTTCGGCTCCGGTCTGTGGGACGGGGGCCCGATCGGCATCCCGTTCGTGACCGTCGGGGCCGCGCAGCCCGACGTGCCGATCTCGTTCGAGTACGACGACGAGAGCGACCCGGGGCCCTACCCCATCCCGCCGAACGCGCCGATCGAAGGTGGGGCGGCGAGCACCGGTGACCGGCACATCCTCGTCGTCGACACGTCGGTCTGCCGCTTGTACGAGGTGTTCGCCGCCTACCCGGCCGGCGGCGGCTTTACCGCCGGTTCGGGGGCAGTCTGGGATCTGCGCTCGAACTCCATGCGACCGGCGGGTTGGACGTCGGCCGACGCCGCGGGACTTCCGATCCTGCCGGCGCTGGTGCGTTACGACGAGGTCGCGGCCGGGTCGATCGACCATGCGCTTCGCGTCACCGTTCCCCGCACCCAGCGGTCCTACGTGTGGCCGGGCCGCCATCAGGCCGGCTCGACGACCGATCCGAACGTGCCCCCGATGGGCGCGTGGGTGCGGCTCCGCGCCGACTTCGACACCAGCGGGTTTCCGCCGCAGTCGAGGGTGGTGCTCGAAGCGCTGAAGACGCACGGCGCCATCGTCGCCGACAACGGTTCCGCCTGGTACGTGACCGGAGCTCCCGACGAACGCTGGGACAACGACGACCTGCACTCGCTCGGAGCTGTCCGCGGCTCGGACTTCGAGTTCGTGGACGCCTCAGGGTTGATGGTCCACCCCGACTCCGGGCAGGCGCTGGCCAGCGCCGGTCCGCCCGTCGAGTCGCCGTGCCCGACCGTGGCCGGCATCGACGGGACCGACGTGATCGTTCCTCTCGACCCGTCGCGGGTCCTCGACACCCGTACCGGCGTGTCGTTCCTCGGCCGGTTCTCGGCTGGCACGGCCATCGATCTCCGCGTCGCCGGTTGCGCCGGCCTCCCCGCGGGTTCCACCGGTGCGGTGGCCATGAACGTGACCTCGACCGAAGCGAGCACCGCGTCGTACATCTCCGTGTGGCCCACCGGCCGCGCCCGGCCCACCGCGTCGTCGCTCAACACCGAACCGGGACAAGACACGCCAAACCTGGTCATCGCCGAGATCGGGACCGACGGCCGGGTGTCGGTGTACAACAATGCCGGCACCGGCCACCTCGTCGCCGACGTGGTCGGTTGGCTGCCGGCGGGCGCCGGGTACCACGGCATCACGCCGGCGCGGCTGCTCGACACCCGTACCGGCGTTGGCGCGCCGACCGGTCCGCTCGGTCCGGGTGGCTCGATCGATCTGGTCGTCACCGGACGGGGCGACGTTCCGGTGGCAGGCGTCGACGCCGCCGTGTTGAACGTCACGTCTACCGAGGCCTCTACCCCGTCGTTCATCACGGTGTGGCCGACCGGCCTGGGGCGGCCGACGGCGTCGTCGCTCAACACCGAACCGGGCCAGGACACCCCCAACCTCGTGATCGCCCGCCTCGGCACCGGCGGCCGGGTCAGCCTGTACAACAACGCCGGGACCGGCCACCTCATCGCCGACGTGGTCGGTTGGTTCGAAGCCGGTCGCGGCTACGAGTCGGTCACGCCGGTGCGGCTCCTCGACACCCGGTCAGGGCTCGGCGCGCCGACCCAGGTGCTCGGTCCGGCCGGGCAGGTCAACCTCCAGGTGATGGGGGGGGCTGGGGTACCGGCGAACGCGACGACCGCGGTGCTGAATGTGACCTCGACCCAGTCGAGCGCCCCGTCGTTCATCACGGTATGGCCGACCGGTTCGACTCGACCGGTCGCATCGTCGCTCAACACCGAACCGGGCCAGGACACGCCCAACCTGGTGATCGCCCGCCTCGGCGCCAACGGCCAGATCAGCCTGTACAACAACGCCGGGACCGGCCACCTCATCGCGGACCTCGTCGGCTACGTCACCCCCACCTCGTAACCGCACGAGTGGATGGGTAGGGTCGCCGCGTGGAGCTGAACGAGGTCATGCGCACGACGGCTGCCGCGCGCGAGTTCACGGCCGAGCCGGTCAGCGACGAGGTCCTGCACCGCGTGCTCGACGCGGCGCGGTTCGCGCCGAGCGGCGGCAACAAGCAGGCGTGGAGAGTAGCCGTCGTCAAGGACCGCGACGTCCGGGGCGAGATCGTCCGGCACGTGCAGCCGGTGTGGCGCGAGTACATCGGGATAACCAAGGCCGGCCACCGACCCTTCTCCGTCGGTCCCGACCTGCGGTTCCACGGCCACCCGATCGACCTGGCCGAGGCGCGCGCCCAACCGGCTCCGAACCCGATGATCGACGGCCTCGTCGATGTACCCGCTCTGCTCGTCGTTGCCGTGCGGCTCACGGCGCTCGCGCTCATGGACGTCGAGCTCGACCGCGAGCACGTCGTCGGCGGCGCGTCGATCTATCCGTTCTGCCAGAACATCCTGCTTGCGGCGCGCGACGAGGGTCTGGGCGGAGTGCTCACCACGTTCATCACCCGAGCGGAGCCGGCGCTGCGACCGATCCTGCGGCTGCCCGACGACCACGTGCTCGCCGCCATGATCGCGCTCGGACACCCGGCGCATCAGGTCACCAGGCTTCGCCGCAACCCGGTGTCCGCGTTCGCGACAATCGACACCTTCGACGGACCGGCCCTCGCCGACGAGTGACCGAAACCTCAGCGCGGCAGGCCGAGCACCCGCTCGGAGATGATGTTGCGCTGGATCTCCGACGACCCGGCCGAGATCGTGCCGCCGAAGGCCACGAAGTAGCGCTCGAGGGTCCCGGGTGGCGGGAAGTGACTTCCCTCGGCGTCGCCCACGTCCTCGCCGACGGCAGAGAGGTCGAGCGAACGGTCGCTGTTCATCTCGCTGCCGAGCCGGAACAGGTCGCGCCCGACCTCGCTGGCGTAGGCCTTCATCAGCGCTTGCTCGGGCGCGGAGCCGCCCTTGACGAGACGGGCGAAACCCCGGTAGCCGAGGGCTCGCGCCGCAGCGACGTCGATGTAGCGCTGGACCAGCTCGTCGGCGACCACCGCCCGCTCGGCCGGCGACATGGGCCCGAGGAGCTCGGGAGATTGGTTGAGCAGTCGCGTCATGGCGCTCTCGAGGCCGAGCACCGCGTTCAGCCAGACCATGCCGCGCTCGTGGGCGAGCGAACCGTTGGCCATCGCCCACCCGTTGTTGAGCTGCCCGACCAGGTTCTCACGGGGCACCATGGCGTCGGACAGGAACACCTCGTTCAGGTCGGGATGCTCGGGCCGCACGAGCTCGGCGAGGGGCCGCACGGTCACCCCGGGCGTGTCCATAGGCACCAAGATGATGCTGATGCCCTTGTGCTTGGGGGCGCCGGGGTCGGTGCGGCAGAACAGGAAACAGAAATCGGCGTAGTTGGCGCCCGACGTCCACACCTTCTGGCCGTTGATCACGAACCGGTCGCCGTCGAGCACTGCCCGCGTGGACAGGCCGGCCAGGTCGCTGCCGGCATCGGGTTCGCTCATGCCGAGACAGGCGGTCTTCTCGCCCATGAGCACCGGCAGCGCGAACTCGCGGATCTGGCGTTCGTCGCCGTAATCGAGCAACGACGGGACGATGATGCCGAGCCCCTGAGGGTTGGTGGTGCGCGGCACGCCAGCGCGGGCTAGCTCCTCGAGGTAGACGAGCGTCTCGATCGGGCCGGCGTTGCGGCCCCCGCGATCGGGCGGCCAGCCCGGCACGAGCCACCCCGAATCGAACAGTCGTCGGGCCCACCCGGCGGCCCAACCGGGGAGATGCGCGCTCGACCGCTGGGGGTCGGCGTTCATCTCCTCGCGAGTCGGCCGGTTGACGGCCAACCACTCACGGAACTCGGTCCGGAACGCCTCGACCGATTCGTCGAACTGCAGCTTCACGACGCCACCGCCTCGCTCGACGGAGCGCCATCGAGGAGCCCGAGCGACCGGGCGATGTTCGACCGATGGCTCACCGACGTGCCGAACAGCACCTCACCGCACTTCGCCCTTTTGAGGAGGAAGTGGAGGTCGTTCTCCCACGTGTAGCCGATGCCGCCGTGGAGCTGGAGACCATCCTCGGCGACCAGGCGCTGGCAATCGCCCGCCACCGACTTGGCCATGGCCACGGCTTCGGCGCGGCGGGCGTCCCGCTCGGCGATGGTGAGCGCCGCGTAGTAGCAGACCGCGGTGGCCCGCTCGACGGCGAGGAACATGTCCGCCATCCGGTGCTTGAGAGCCTGGAACGAGCCGATCGGCTTGTCGTACTGAACCCGTATCTTGGCGTAGTCGACGGTTTCCTCGGTGATGCGGCGGCACGCTCCGACCATGCCGAGCGCGACCCCGAGCGTCGCGTGCTCGAGGGTGCGGGCGAGCACGGCGTCGGCCCGGGGGTCCCCGGGAGCCACGACCACGCGGTCGGGCGGGACCTCCGCGCCGGCGAGCGTGACGTCGCCCAGCGGCACGGCGGGGTCGAGGATGGCTCGCTCGACCACAGAGACCGCTTCACGCGGGACGACGAAGAGCCCCAGGGCGCCGTCGGCTGAGCGCGCGACCACGGCCATCTCGGCCGCCGTCGACGGGCTGAACACGCCCGTCTTGACCCCGTCGAGCACGTACCCACCGCCGGCGGTGGGCGTGGCGCTCGTGGTCACGAGCGAGAGGTCCCACCGGTTGCGTTCGGCGACCGCCAACGTGCCGGCCGTGCCCTCGATCACGCCGGCGAGGAGTCGCTCGGCGTTGGGGCCCGCGGCTTCGAGCAACGCCGGGACGAACTGGGTGAGGGTGGGCAACAGCGGACCCGGGGCCGCCGCTCGACCGAGCTCGTCACAGACGATGGCGACCTCGACGGCGCCGAGCCCCACCCCACCGAGCGACTCCGGGATCGCCAGCGCCGGCCAGAACAGCTCGACTTGTTGTGCCCACAGCTCGTCGGTGGTAGCCGTGCCTTCGAAGATGCCCCGCACGAGGGTCGGCGGGCAGGCGCCGGCCAACACCGAGCGCACGTTGTCGCGCAGCTCCAGCTGGTCGTCGGTGAACTCGAGATACACGTCTCGACGTTACGCCGCCCGCCGCGCCCGCTCCCATACGAGGCACCGGGGGCGCCACGCCGTGACCGAACGCTGCTAGAACGGGTGGGCGCCGGGAGGCACCCACGTGTCGAGCAAGACCACCTACACCCTGGAGTCCCGCTACACCGCCGATCGGGGCACGGTGTTCTTGTCGGGTAACCAGGCGCTGGCTCGACTCCCGATCGAGCAACTGCGCGCCGACCGCCGATCCG
>CAYMJU010000042.1:0-18644 GCA_964390555.1 uncultured Acidimicrobiales bacterium
CATCATCTCGCTCGGCGCCCGCCGCCCGTTCAAGTTGCGGCCGCGCGCCAACCGCTTCGCGCACGAGTTGCCCGACCGCGGGGGGACCCACGATCTGGCTCCCGGCGACGGCGACCTGCTCGTGATGGGCGGGCGGTGCCAGGTCGAGTGGGAGCACTCGGTACCCAAGGTGCGCGGACTCGCCGAAGGGCGAGTGTCGATCCAGTGGCGCTACACGTCGAAGCGGGGCCGGCCCGAGATCGGCGCCGGCTACCGAGCGCCACGGCTGTTCAGCTCGGGCCATCGTGGGGCATGATCACCGCATGGGCATGCCTACCGACATCGGGATCGTCGACCTGGGGATCGGATTCCCCTTCCAGAGCATCGAGGCCAAACGAGCGACCTACGACTTCTTCCGAGCCAACCTGAAAGATGCCCAGAGCGCCAAGGAGTACGAGTTCCCCGTCGAGTACATGTTCAAGGGCGTGCCAGACGTCATCGGCCCCGACGAGGACCCCGTCGCCTGGGTCGTCGCCAAGATGGACGAGTTCGGCATCGCTATGGCCATGTCGGGCCTGAGCGAGAACAGCATGCGGGCCAAGGCCGAGTACCCCGGGCGGTTCCACCTCTCGATGAGCGTGAGTCCCCACGACGGCGTCGACGGGCTCCGGAAGATGGAGAGCGCCAAGCGCGAGCACGACGTCGTGGCCGTGAGTTGCTTCCCGTGCGGGCAGGTGCCCCAGGTCGCCGTCAACGCGCCGCAGATGTACCCGATCTACGCCAAGTGCTGCGAGCTCGACATCCCCATCTCGATCAACGGCGGCATCGTCGGACCCCGCATGCCGAGCTGGCCCCAGCACGTCGAGCACTTCGACCAGGTCTGCTACGACTTCCCCGAGCTGACGATCGTGATGATGCACGGCGGTGAGCCCTGGACGGCGCTGGCCGTGAAGCTCATGCTCAAGTGGCCGGGCCTGCACTACATGACGAGCGCCTTCGCGCCCAAGCACTACCCCAAGGACATCATCAACTACGCCAACACCCGTGGCGCGGACAAGATCATGTACTGCGGCTATTTCCCAGCCGGCCTGACCCTCGAACGCCAGTTCACCGACATGCCGAACGTTCCGTTCAAAGACCACGTCTGGCCCAAGTTCCTCCGCGAGAACTCACTACGGGTGTTAAAACTCCCCGTACCCGCCTGACAGAGAGGCGCAGCCGACGGCGATCCCGGTGTTCGAGTCCCCCCTCGCCCACCGCTTGTGGGGCCGCCGCCCCCGGAAATGGTGTTCAAGCGATCGTTTGAGTTTCGGCTCGCTCGGCAGATCACGAGGCATCGCCTCGACTCTGCCGTCGGCCGGTGCCGAGTCAGCGGTCGCTGGATCTTGGCCGGTTCCGCCCCGTGGTCGATGACCGGCCCCTGCGTTGGTCGCATTGGATCCGTCATTTCGACCGGGTCGCTCGCTAGCGCCAGTGGTCGGTCGCCAGGAATCGGTGCTCGCGGGGGGTCGGCCGCCCTAGACCGGCACTTTGGAGGGCGGTCCCTCGCCCCCCACGTGGTGCGATTCGTCAGTCGGCCGCCGCTGGCGTCAACTCGAGGATCGCGGTCTTTGGCCGACCAGCAAGAGCGGGCGCACTCGTCGCCGACGTCCAGACTTGCGTTTCGAGGAATCGCAGGAACGACGCCGCGTGCTCAGTCGAATCGAAGTCAAGGCCTACGACGATGTAGCGCGGGTCGTCGACTGGACGAGAGACACGTTCGCCGACGACACCCGCCTCTCGGCGGACTTGGGCGAAGCCGTCGAACACAGACCGCCAGGCGTCGTAGTCCGTGATGGGGTGTTCGATATGCAGTGAGGTCATTGGTCGACCGTAAGGCCACGTTCAGCGCCGAACCATCCCAGGTTTCTGGGGTTGTCCCGCGGTCCTAGGGTGCCCTCGTGCCGATAGGTGAGCGCATCGAGCGGATCTGCGGTCGAGGTCTGGATGACCGCGCGCTACGGATCGCGCTGTTGGCCGAGGTTCGAGCGGCGGTGCCCTTCGACTACTACGCGTGGTTGTTGACCGACCCGGAGACGTCGGTTGGCGTCGCCCCGCTGGCCGACGCACCGTCGTTGGCCGAGCTACCGACCCTGATCCGGTTGAAGTACCTGACTCCAACGAACCGGTGGACGAGCCTGCCGTCGAATACGGCGGTGACATTGATGGGGGCAACCGAAGGAAAGCCTGCTCGGAGTCGGGTGTGGGACGAAGTCCTCGCGGGCTATGGCGTCGATGACGTCGCGTCAACGGTGTTTCGCGATCAGTTCGGGTGTTGGGCGTTCCTCGATGTGTGGCGCCTCGACGGATCGTTCACTCCCGGCGAGTGCGACCTACTGGCTGACCTCGCTCGGATCGCCACGCCCGCAATGCGACGCAGCCTGGCCGCGACGTTCGCATTGGGGACGAGTCAGTACGACCCCGAGGGTGAACCCGTCGTGCTGTTGCTCTCAGAGGATCTCCAGCCCCTCACCCAGACGCCGCGGACCGACGCCTACTTGCGCTCGCTGTTGCCGACCGATTGGGACAGGACCCCCGTGCCGGCTGGCGCCTACAACGTCGCCGCCCAGCTGCTGGCCAGAGAGCAAGGCGTCGACTCACATCCGGCCTCGGCGCGGGCGCACATTCTCGACGGGCTCTGGGTCACGCTGCGCGCCGCCCGCATGATCGGTGCGTCACCCGACCCCGGACCGATAGCCGTCAGTATCGAACCCACACCTCCCAGTGAACGCACGGCGCTCTACGCGCGTGTCATCGGCCTCACCGACAAAGAGACCGAGCTGCTGACTCACCTCGTGTCCGGTGCCGACACCCGCGAGCTCGCCGGTCGACTGTTCGTGTCACAGCACACAGTGCAAGACCACCTCAAATCTGTCTTCTCCAAGGCCGACACCCATAGCCGCCGCGTTCTCATCGCTCGGTCTACCGGCGCGGGGTGACGCGACAGGGTCAACGATCGTTCGGCCACTGGCACCACAGAGCGAAGCCCGAGCTGGTGGGTCGTGACTCGGGCCCTCCGCACCACTGCCCCTAAACGCCGGTTACCCCGTCGCCCAGGCCTGTGCCGGACTGACCCCACCCACGGTCACCGGCCGGTAACTCCACGCCAGCCTTGCCGAGGTCGCCACCGGCGTCGCCACCCTCACCGGGGAGGCCCTTCCCGTCTCATCGCAGCCTCACGTCAGCTGGCTCGACGATCGATGTGAGTCGTCGACGGCCGAAACGAGGTTCAACCACCGAGATCGACGTCGCAGGTCTCGTTTACCGCCGCTACGCCTTCTACGACGAGCGGGTCCTGCTGGATCTGGAGGAGGGCGGCGTCGGCGGCGGCGAGGTCGCTGGCCTCGATGAAGGCAGTGGCGATGCTGCTACCGAACGCGATGTCGGCCTGGATCGCCTCGCGAATGTCGGCGTCGAGATGAGAGACACCGGCCGAGAGCTGGGCGAACAGTCGCTGGACGTTCTCATAGCCGAGCTGCTTGACCTCGAACGGATCGTCGGAGGCGTCGACAGAATCGAAGAGGTCCTCGAGCTCTCCAACGACGGCACACCACTGCTCGGCACCGGTGATGTCGATGGTGACGGTGACGGTGTCGGTCGCGTCGAGGGCGGCGTGGGCACCGTCGCCGGGCTGGAGACACAGCTCGTGGGTGCCGGGCTCGAGGTAGATCGTTCCCTCGGCTTGGCCGCCGCCGAAGTGGACGTGGTCCGCGTCGCGGGTCACCGTCTCGCCTGGTGCGACGCAGCCGTGGTCGGCGATTACATGGAAATGGCCAGCGTTGCCGTGGACTTCGCCGGCCTCCTCGATGGTGATTCCCTCGGCGCTCATCTCGACGGCGAGGCCGCCCGCCACCGTGGCGCCGTCGGCTGGCTGCGTGAACGACACGCGAGCGCCGTCGGTCTGTTCGTCACCACAGGCCGCGAGCAGCAGGATCATCGGGGTGACGAACACCGCGGCCCTGAATCTGAACGGGGACCGGGGCATGGTCCTCGAGGGCACAGCGGTCTCCCTTGGTGTGCGCAGGCGTGACGCCCGCGCTGCCCCTCTGTCGAAACCTTGGCCCGGATCGGTTCTCGACCACAGCGCCGTGAACCGATCGGCGCCCGTGCTACGACAAGTGGGGCGGTGAGCGACGTGGACGACCATCGCAGCGACGAGGATCTGCTCGTGGGCATCGGGGAGGACGACCGGGGTACGCTCAGCGCGCTCTAACGGCGCCATGCCCCATTGGCTGACGGCGCGTCTCACAAACCGGCCTCCCGGCAGGGCCTCAGCGGGGGGATCAACACGGCGAGGCTCGTGCAGGGCTGAGTGTCCCCGAGCGCCGGATTCGAGTCAGTGGGCCCTTGCGTAGTCGGCGAAGCCCTGCCAGTCGATGACGACGCACGGGTCGTCGCCGACGATCCAAGCGTCATGCCCGGGCGGAGCGACCATAAAATCGCCGGGCACATACGTGAGCTCTTCACCGTCGTCCATGCGGATGGTCATCTGACCGGAGATCATGTAGCCCATGTGGGCTGCCTGACAGCTGTCGGTTCCCGCGATCGGCTTGACGTGCTCGGACCACTTCCAGCCGGGCTGGAAGGTTGCCCGGCCCACCGCGCCCGCGTCTGCGTTCACGATCTCCAAGTGCCCCATGTCGTCCTTGAAGCGCCGGGTCTCCTCCGGCGTGTTGAGACTCTTCCTGACCAGTCCGACCATCGCGACCTCCCCTAGACGTCGAGACCGGACCCTAACACCAGCCGAGCGGGGATCGCTTGGCCCGTCCTCGAACGTCAGCGCATCGCGCGTGCCGCCGACCCGGCAGCGTTGGAGCATCCCCTGAGTCGGCCCCGATATCGGCCGAAGCAGCGTTGTCGCGTACTCCGCCGTAGGCGGTTAGTGAGTCCCCCCTCGCCCACCACGAACTGGAAGGTCGGCGCTCCCCGGCGATCAGTCCTCGAACAAGGGAGGGGTCTCCAGCAGCTCGTGCTCTGGAGTTCGCGGGATCAGTCTCAGTGCGAGCACCCAGTTCAGGTGTCCCGATCTTCGGCCATGTAGACCTGCGGCGGGTCAGCTGGCACGACGGCGCACGCCGCTGACCGCGCCGCTACTCGCTCCGGCGCGCGAGGTCGTTCGCTGTCCAGAATCCAGGCTGTGGATCGTCAGTGAAACCGCCCTTGGCATATCGCTCGAGCCGTTCGAGGCCGTCGGACGAGAGCATCTCGATCGCATCGAAGAAGGCATCAGGACCTGCCGCCCGAAGGGCCGTATCCCCCTCGCTCGGACGTTTCGGCAAATGGCTGGTCAACAGGACGAGCGGGACTTTTCCCGCGCCGTGTTGCCCAAGTGAATCCCGCAGGGCGTAGGCCCTTCCGAGGGACTTCCACACGGTGTCGGTACGCAGCAGACCGCCTCGATGACTGGTAAAGGCGCCGGGCACGTCGAAGAACCACGTCGAATGATCAAGGTCACTCGCAACGAAGGCCACGGTCACGCCGGTCTTCCTGACACGATAATTCCGTTCGGCGATCCTGAAACCCGCCTCGGTCAGAACCTGCTCGGCAAGCTTCTGCGCGGCCTTGCCCTCCCTGGTCGCACGACTCTGAAAGTCTTCATCGTCTACCTCGACTGATGGAACCCTTGACGTCGGACGTCGCCCGGTCGCGGCGACGGGTGCATGGGGGGACATGGCGTCAGCGACGCGTCGCCGAGCGATCTCCACGTAGCTCGGGTCGAGGTCGTACCCCACATAGCGACGTCGGAGGCGGGCCGCGGCAACCAGTGCAGACCCGCTCCCCATGAAGGGGTCGAGCACAAGATCGTTCTCGAACGTGTACAGCCGGATCAGTTGTTCGGGCAACTCGACCGGGAACGGTGCAGGATGACCGACTCTCCTAGCGCTCTCGGGCGGGATCGCCCAGATGTCCAAGGTGAGTGCCATGAAATCCTCGGTCATCAGCGTGCTCTCGTGCGGTAGTCCCTCTGCCCCGCGCTGCTTCACCGAACGCGCCCGGTCGAACCGGCCCTTGCTCGCTACGATCACTCGCTCGCTGATGTCGCGCAGTACCGGGTTGGCGGCGCTCCTGAACGATCCCCACGCGCATGACCCACTTGCCCCCTCACCTTTCTGCCAGATCAACTCGCCTCGCAGCAGGAGACCGAGGTCGTGTTCGAGGATTCGGATGACGTCCGCCGACAGACTTCGGTAGGGCTTGCGTCCGAGATTGGCGACGTTGACCGCGATCCGGCCGCCCGGCTCTAGCTTCCGAACGCACTCGGCGAACACGTCGGTAAGCATCTCGAGGTACTCGAGATAGGAAGAGGGGACGCCGTCGCGCTCGAGTTCCTCCTCGTACTGTTTGCCCGCAAAGTACGGCGGAGACGTGACCACTAGCGCGACCGATCCGTCGGCTACCTGGTCCAAATGCCGGGCGTCGCCGCAGACAAAGGGCTCGTCCACAGGGGCCGGAAACGGCACCCTCTGGTCATCGGAGAGCTCTGGGGCTCGAAAACGATCGTAGAATGGCGTCGAGTCGTGGCTCTCACGAACGCTCACGCCGAAGTTCGACGTTGTCGTCTGTCGCCGCCCCCTCATCTGGCCTCCTCGTTCATCGCTGGACGATACGATAACAGCCCGTTGCTCGAGGGTCGAACATATGCGCGATGTGTCGGCTGTGGGTCACGCCGAAGTCGTCGGCGGAGGCTCAATGGCGACGAGCGACGAGAAGCCGACCGACGCCGGTTCGTGGAGCTGGTCGGTCGCGCACGACTCGGGGTCGCGGTCGGGGCGCCAACGTTCGAACCGGGTCGTGCCCCGGAACCGACCACTGGTGACGGTGACGTACGCGACCTCGGCGACCCGTTCGGGGCGCAGCGGAACCCACGAGTGGTCCTTCGCATCCCCCCGGGCCCCGGACCAACGGCTCGGCGCGCCGGGCATGCGGCCATCGACGTGGGACTCCGGGTCGGCCCAGCCGGCCCACGGGTGCCCTGAGACGTCGTCGAGCTTCAGGGATGCCAGCTCGTCGACCAGGGCGCGCCGGACCGCGGCGGTGAAGCTGGCGGCCACGCCCAGGTGCTGCAACCGGCCGGTGGCGTCGTAGAGGCCGAGCAACAACGACCCGACACCCTGGCCGTCCTTGTGCCACCGGAATCCGGCTACTACGACATCGACGGTGTGCCGGGGCTTGAGCTTGTACTGGACCCGCTTGTCCTCGATGTACTGGCCCTCGAGCGGCTTGGCGATCAGCCCGTCGAGCCCGGCCCCTTCGACCCGCTCGAACCAGTCGATGGCGGTGGCCCGATCCGTCGTCGACGGCGTGAGCAGTAGCGGTCCCGAGAACGCGCCAGCCATCGTCTCGAGGAGTCGCCGGCGGTCGCGGAACGCCACGTCGCGCAGGTCGTGGTCGTCGAGGGCCAACAGGTCGAAGGCTATGAACGACGCCGGCGTCTTTGCGGCCAGCATCGTCACCCGGGACTCGGCCGGGTGGATGCGCTGGCCGAGGGCGTCGAAGTCGAGCCGGTCGTCGATCACCACCGCGAGCTCGCCGTCGACCACGCACCGGTTCGGCAACTGGGCCGCGAACACCGGGAGCATCTCGGGGAAATAACGATTGAAGGGTCGGTCGTTGCGGCTGCCGAGGAACAACTCGTCGCCGTCGCGAAACACCACGCACCGGAACCCGTCCCACTTCGGTTCGAACGACAGTGCCCCGGCCGGCAGGTCATCGGGGCGCAGCGGGCTCGGGGCCAGGTCGACGGCCTTCGCCAGCATCGGCTTGACCGGCGGCATGACGGGGAGGTCCATCACCTGCCAGGCTACGCACCGTGTCTGAACCTGTGCCGTTCCATCTCGACATCCCTGAGGCCGAGCTCGACGAGCTCCGATCCCGGCTTCGTGCCGCTCGGTGGCCGGAGCGGGAGCTCGTCGCCGACTGGTCGCAAGGTACCCCGCTCAGCTGGGTGCAGGAGATGTGCGCCTACTGGGCCGACGGGTACGACTGGCGACGCTGTGAAGCCCGCCTCAACGGCCTCGGCCAGCATGTCGTGCATGTCGATGGCCACGACATCCACGCCCTGCACGTCGAGTCGCCGAGTCCCCACGCCGTGCCGCTCGTGCTCACCCACGGCTGGCCGGGTTCGGTGGTCGAGTTCCTCGACGTGATCGGGCCGCTCACCGATCCGGCCGCGCACGGCGGCGACCCGGCCGACGCCTTCCACGTGGTGGTGCCGTCTCTGCCCGGCTACGGACTTTCGTCGAAACCGACCTCGGTCGGCACCGGCACCGCCCGCATCGCCGACCTGTGGGTCGAGCTCATGGCGAGCTTCGGCTACGACCGGTTCGGCGCCCAGGGCGGCGACTGGGGTGCCGTGGTCACAACGTGTCTGGGGGCCCAGCATCCCGATCGGCTGATCGGCATCCACCTGAACATGCCGCTCGGTCGCCGCGACCGCGAGGTGACCGATCTCACCGAGGCCGAGCAGCGGGCGCTTGCCGAAGGCGCCGAGCACCGCGAGTGGGGCACGGGGTACTCCAAGCAGCAGAGCACGCGGCCCCAGACCATCGGGTACTCCCTCGTCGACTCCCCGGTGGGGTTGGCCGGATGGATCCTCGAGAAGTTCCATGCCTGGACCGACTGCGGCGGTCACCCCGAGAACGTGCTGACCAAGGATCAGTTGCTCGACAACCTGATGCTCTACTGGCTGCCGGCCACCGGCGCCTCGGCGGCGCGGCTCTATTGGGAAAGCTTCCGCCAGATCGGTCGCGGCCAGGTCGCGGTTCCTACCGGCTGTTCGCTGTTCCCGCACGAGATCGCTCGGCCGTCGCGTCGCTGGGCCGAGGTCAACTACTCCAACATCGTGTACTGGAACGAGCTCGACCGCGGGGGCCACTTCGCGGCGTTCGAGCAACCGACCACGTTCGTCGACGAAGTCCGCGCCGCCTTTCGCCTGATGCGCTGATCTTCGCGGTCCCGGAGCGGATCAGCCGACGTTGGGAATGCGCTCCGGAGCATCCGCAGTGAGCATCAGGGCGACGACGTCGAGGGCGCTCGTTGCGTCGCCCGAGCTGGCAATGGTGGCGCGCCACTGAGGTTTCACGAACCCCACAGCGGTCGCGGCATCGAGCAACGACACGAGCGGCGCGAAGAACCCGTCGGTGTCGACGAGCACGATCGGCTTGAGCCGGCCGTGCAGCCCCAGCTGGTTCCACGTGGCGGCCTCGAACAGCTCCTCGAACGTGCCGAGGCCGCCGGGCAGCACGACGAAGGCGTCGGCCAGGTCGTACATCAGCGTCTTGCGGGCGTGCATGTCGGGAACGCGGTGCAACTCGGTGACACCCTCGTGCGCGACCTCGGCCTTGAACAGCCCGGTCGGTATCACGCCGACGACCCGCCCACCTGCGGCGAGACACGCGTCGGCCACTACGCCCATCAGACCGACCGAACCTCCGCCGTACACCAGCTCGAGCCCGCGCCCGGCGAGCGCGGTACCGAGGTCGCGAGCCGAGTCGGCGTGTCCGGGCTCGCTCCCCATCGAAGAGGCGCAAAAGACACAGACCCGTCGGAGTTCGCTCATGGGCGCTGGAGGCTAGCGGGCCGGTCCGTGCCCGTCGCCGCGTTTCGTCGTTCGCTGCGGTCGCCGTCTACCCTCGCGCCTCATGTCCGAGCACCCACTCCGTGAGCGTCTCGACGAGCTCAACCGCCGCAAGCAAGAAGCGCTCCACGCCGGCCCCGAGCACGCGGTCGAGCGCCAGCACGCCAAGGGCAAGATGCTCGCTCGCGAGCGCATCGAGTACCTGCTCGACCCCGGTTCGTTCCACGAGCTCGACATGTTGGCCCGCCACCGGGCACTCGACAGCGGTCTCGAGGAGCGCCCGTTCACCGATGGCGTGATCACCGGCTGGGGCACCATCGACGCGCGCAAGGTGTTCGTGTTCTCTCAGGACTTCACCGTGTTCGGCGGCGCCCTGGGCGAGGTGTTCGCCGAGAAGATCCACAAGGTGATGGACATGGCGCTGCGGGTTGGCGCCCCGATGATCGGCCTCAACGACGGCGCCGGTGCTCGCATACAGGAGGGCGTGGTCTCCCTCGACGCCTACGGCGGCATCTTCCACCGCAACGTCCAGGCTTCCGGGGTGATCCCGCAGATCTCGGTCATCCTCGGGCCGTGTGCCGGGGGCGCCGTGTACAGCCCGGCCATGACCGACTTCATCTTCATGGTGCGAGAGAAGTCGCACATGTTCATCACCGGCCCCGATGTGGTCAAGACCGTCACCGGCGAAGAGGTCACCCTCGAGGAGCTGGGCGGCGCGGGGAGCCACGCCAGCAAGTCGGGCGTGGCCACGTTCGTGGGTGAGAGCGAGCAGCAGGTCCTAGACGACGTCAAGTACCTGCTGTCGATGCTGCCGTCGAACAATCTCGAGCAGCCGCCCCGGGACGAGCCCGGTGACGATCCCGAGCGCCGCTGCCCCGAGCTCTACGACATCATGCCGTCGAGCTCGAACATCCCGTACGACATGAAGAAGGTCATCGCGTCGGTCGTCGATGACGGCGACTTCTTCGAGTACTTCCCGCGCTGGGCCGCCAGCATCGTGTGCGGCTTTGCTCGCCTCGACGGCTACCCGGTCGGGATCGTCGGCAACCAACCGATGGTGCTCGCCGGAGTACTCGACATCGACTCGTCCGAGAAGGCGGCCCGGTTCGTGCGCACGTGCGATGCGTGCAACGTGCCGCTCATCACCTTCGTCGACGTGCCCGGATTCCTGCCCGGCATCGACCAGGAGTACGGCGGGATCATCCGCCACGGCGCCAAGTTGCTATACGCCTACTGCGAAGCGACCGTCCCCCGGATCCAGATCATCACCCGCAAGGCCTACGGCGGCGCGTATGTGGTTATGGACTCCAAGTCGGTTGGCTCGGACCTGTCCTACGCCTGGCCGTCAGCCGAGCTCGCGGTGATGGGCCCGCAGGGCGCCGTCGAGATCGTGTACCGCCGCGAGCTGCAATCGGCCGCCGATCCGGCCCGGCGCCGCGTCGAGTTGGTCGAGGAGTACCGGGAGCGCTTCGCCAACCCGTACATCGCCGCTGAGCGCGGCTATGTCGACGACGTCATCGACCCCGCCGACACACGCGTCAAGGTGATCGCCGGGCTGCGCCTGCTGCGCACCAAGCGTGAGGAACTCCCCCGCCGCAAGCACGGAAACATCCCGCTGTGAGGGAGCTCAGCAACCGAGTAGCGCAGCAACCGAGCACCGCGCCGATGGTTGCGTCGGTGTCCGGGTCGCCCACCGCAGAAGAGGTGGCCGCGGTCGTCGCGGCCATCGAGACAATGTGGCCCCGGGCCGTCGCGGTGGCACCGCAACGCAGCGACGGCCCCCCGGTGTGGCGGCTGTCGGGGCGTTGGTGGGCAGATCCGCTGGTGCGCCGCCGCCCCCGGCCCTGATCGACCGCCCCCTACTCCGTCGCGGCGACCTCGATGCGGTCCTGGCGCCAATCCTTGGCGGCGGTCAGTGCCCGCCCGGCCTGGCTCAACAGCGCGTCGCGGTCGAAAGCGTGCGCCGGGTAGCACGCCACACCGGCCCACATGGTGACCCCGGGGTACGTGTCGGCCAGGCGACGGCGGATGCGCTCGATCGTCCAGATGGCGCCGGTCTCGGGCGTGTCCTCGAGCACGAGGGCGAAGTGGCCGTCGTTCATGCGACAAGCGGTGTCGGCTTCTCGCAGGGTCGTGGTGATGGCTTCACAGACTGCCATCGGGTTGGCGGGCTGGGGATCGGTGCTGACGTTCTCGACAAACTCGAGCAGCACCACGCCGACGGGCCTCAGGTGCCTTCGGGCCGCGGCGAGTCGGCCATCGACGGTCACCCGGAAATATGCCTCGCCATAGAGACCGGTCGTGGCGTCGGTCAGCGCGGCATCCGGATCAGATGGTGAGACGTGGCGGTCGCTTGCCGCGCTGGTGTCCTCGCGACCGGATCTCTCGGCCTTGCTCAGCTGAGCCCCGAGGCTCGTGGCGGCGTGTTCGGCGGTGATCCGGGCGTGGACCTGGTCGGCCACGGCGACCTCGAGAGCGTCGAGCTGGGCGGCCTGGGTGCGCAGCGCAGCTTCCTTGCGGACCAGGTGCAACACGGCGAGGTAACCGAGTACCGCGGCTCCGGCCCCGGCAACCCCGGCGGCGCCGGCCAGCCAGGCAGTCCCGGTCGCGGCTCCCGAGACGCCGAACACCAGGGCGACGGCGCCCAACGTGAGGGCCAGCAGTGCTCGGGGATCTCGGATGGCGGTTCTCATGTGATCGGGGAGGGAGGCCTCGGGTCGGTCGGCATCGGGTTCGGTCATGAACCGTTCCTCCTGAATGTCGGCGCGGTTGGCCTTGAAGTTGACATCACGGACACCAAAAGTTGCCCGTGGCCGACTCGCCGCCTGGCGCGGCCAGCGAGAGACGCCGAAGATACTCGCTTCGCGGCACCGCGATAGCGCCCATTCGCCGTAGGTGCGGTGTCGGCCACTGCACGTCGAGAAGCCGCCCCCCGCTCGCACGCATACGGGCGACGAGGGCGACGAGCGCAACCTTGGAGGCATCGGGCACACGGTGGAACATCGACTCCCCGGCGAACAGCGCCCCGATCGACACGCCGTAAAGACCGCCGACCAGGACGTTGTCGGGCGACCAGCACTCGACACTGTGGGCCCAGCCCAGCTCGTGGAGGCGAAGGTACGCGGCCGAGATCCGCTGATCGATCCATCCGTGGGGCCGATCAGGGGCGGCGCATTCGGCCACGACCTGCGCGAATACGGTGTCGAAGCGCACCTCGAACCGCCTCCGCGAGCGCCGCAGAGACCGGCTGACCACGAGTCCGTCCAGCTCGATGACCGCCCGAGGGTCGGGGCTCCACCAGCCGATAGGGCCGCCCGTGCCGACCGGCATCGGGAACAGGCCACTGCGGTACGCGGCCAGCACGGTGCCGGGTTCGAGATCGGCTCCGACCCCCGCCAGGCCGTCCTCGTCAGCGGTCTCGGCGTGCGGCAGCACCCAACGGTTCGGTGGGGGCTCGATCGGCACGCGCCGGAGGGTAGCGGGCGCGCCGATCGGACCGGTCCCGGTAGCGTCGCAGCCGGTGAACAGAACATCCGAGCTGTTGGCGCCCGCGGGCCGGGCATCGTGGATAGCCAGTCGCGCGCGGGGGCGCATCCTCCACCTCGGTATGTCGGAGGTGCCGTACGAGCCCGGCGCCGATGTCGACCGGCGGGACCTGGCCGACGCGTCAGGCCGTTACGACACGGTCCTGAGCGCGGGCGCGCTGGCTCGTCCGCGCGATCTCGATGCCGCAGCCCGTTCGATCCTTGACTTGCTCGACCATGGCGGCAGGTTCGTCTTCGCCGAGCTGACCTCGGTAGAGCGCGACGTGCTGAGTGCCCTCTGGGACGGTGGGCTGGCCGTGATCTCGGCCGACCATGTGCTACCTGCTCGCCGTCGAGTCGGTGGTCATTGGGTGTGCGGCGTGGCCCAACAGCGACACCTGCCGCGCCCCCCACGACCGGCGCTGGCCCGGAGGTCGTGGTGAGCGGCACCCTCGCACTTGTCGGAGGTCGAGAGTTCACGCCGGGCTGCAGCTTCGATGCGGACCTGGTCGCTGAGACCGGCGGCGAAGCGGTCCTGATCGTCGCGACCGCAGCGGCCTACGAGAATCCGGCCCGCCTCGTCCAACGATCGCGGGAATGGTTCGCCAACCTCGACACCGACGTCGTCGAGCTGGCGGTCTACCGACGCGCCGAAGCCCTCGATGTCGACCTGGCCGCTCGGGTCAGCGAGCACCGGTTCATCTATCTGTGCTCGGGATCGGGCCCGCACGTGCGGTCGGTGCTGATCGGAACACCGGTCCTCGATGCGATCGTTGCGGCCTGGCAATCGGGCGCCGCGATTGCGGCCTCGGGCGCGGCTGCGGCGGCGCTGTGCCTCGACATGGTCGACGCCCGGGGTGGAGCGTTCACGGTCGGGCTCGGGGTGCTCGATGGATTCACCGTCGTGCCCCACTACGACACCTGGTCGGCGGACCAGAACACCCGGTCGCTTCGAATGGCGCCCAAAGGGCTACCGGTCATCGGACTCGACGAACGGACAGCAGCCATCCGATCGGGCGATGGCCGCTGGAGCTTTCAGGGCGCGGGTCGTGTCGAGGTGTTCATTGCCGGCCAACCCGTGAACGGCGCCGTCCTGCCCTGACGTTTGATGCTGGATGTCGCGGCGGTCGCTCAGCTCTCGGTGATGGTGATCGACTCGATCACGACCTCTTCGGTCGGCTGACCGCTGCCATTGGGGCTACCGCTGGCTTCGATGGCGAGAACCACGTCGAGCCCTTCGGTCACTATCCCGAAGCGTGAGTACTGGTTCGGTAGTGCCGCGCCCTGTTCGCCGGTGACGATGAAGAACTGGCTGCCGTTGGAGTTGGCCCCGGAGTTCGCCATCGCAAGCGAGCCGACCTCATAGAACGGTGCTTCTCCCGTCGGGAGCTCGTCGGCGAACTCGTAGCCGGGATTGCCGGTGCCGGGCGGATCGCCCACCGCGTCGCCGCCTTGCACCACGAAGCCGGGGATGATCCGGTGGAACGCCACGCCGTCGTAGTAGTGGTAGCGGGCGAGGGTCACGAAGTTGTTCACCGTGAGGGGGGCGATCTCGGTATCGAGCTCGATCGTGAACGACCCCTTCGAGGTGACGACCTCGGCCGTGTAGGTCGCGTCCTCGTCGATGCACGTTGGGGGCGCTTGCTCGAACGACGTCGTGCGCTCCGAGGATCCGTCCTCGGCCGGGCACTCGGTCTCCCCGGTCACCGCGGCGCCCGCGGGCGGAGCCGTTACTTGGACAGTCGGTACGGCCGTCGTGGTCTCGAGCGGAGCGAGCGTCGTGGTCTCTAGCGGAGCGAGCGTCGTGGTCGAGAACTCGTCGGCGACGGGCTCGTCGTCATCGTCGTCTCGGATCACGAAGGCGAACAGCAAGATGGCCCCCACCACGACGGCGCCCAGGATGCCGTAGGTGGTGAGCCGCTGGCGGCGCCGGGCGCGGTCGGCGGCTTCCGCGGCGGCGGCGAGCCGGGCCTGACGATTGACCTTCTGACGTTCGCGCTTCTCGGTACCCACGGCGAGAGACGCTAGCGGCGCCACCGGACGACCCGGCACCGCCGCACATCGCCCCCAGGCAATAACGCGCATTCGCCCACCGCACAGGTAGGCGAATGCGCGTTGTTCGACAAGCGGCTATCGCACAAGGCCGATGGTGCGGGCGAGCGCGATCACCTGGCGATGCAGCGCGCTCTCGGGGCCTGAGTTGTCGAGCACGTGATCGGCCACCACCCGCCGGTCCTCCTGGGAAGCCTGGTTGGCGATCCGGGCGCGGGCGTCGGCTTCGGGCATGCCGCGACTCTCGACCAGCCGTTGCACCCGGACGGATTCGTCGGCCTCGACGACCACGACGGTGTCGTAGCCGCCACCGGGCCAACGGCCGAGTCGGGGGTACTCGTAGAGCACGGCCATGTCGAGTACGACGATGGTCCCCTGGGGGCGGGCAGCGACGATGGCAGCCATGGTCTCGTTGGCGGCAGGATGGCTGATGTCGGTGAGGGCGCGCAGGGCGTCGGGATCGCCGAACACCCGACGAGCCAGCGCGGGCCGATCGACGTGCCCCCCGTCGCCCACCACTCCGAGACCGAACCGCTCGACGAGTAGCTCGTGCGCTGGTCCCCCCGGTTCGATGACGTCGCGACAGACCTGATCGATATCGATCACGTGGGCCCCGAGCTCGGCGAGCATCCGCGCGGCGGTGGACTTGCCCGCCCCGATGCCACCCGTGAGCCCGATGATCCGTCGTGGTGACACGCGTGGCTCCTTGACCCCTGATCCGACGGTCGGAGTTTGGCAGCTCGCGGGCCATCCGGGCAGCGGATGAACGTGGCTGCGGCCGAGGACGCGCGATCATCACGTATGGGCAGGCATCGATGGCGACTTCTCGCCGTCGTCTTCGCGGTGCTGGCGGTGACTCCGAGCGTCGGCTCGCAAGCGGTCGCGGTGACCGGTGAGGATCACTCCGAGACCGATGTGACGATTCTGTTCTTCGGGAACAGCCACACGCGGGCCAACGATCTGCCCGCCGTGGTGGCCGAGCTCGTCGAAGGGGCGCCGGGTGTGGCGAGCGTGGACTACGAGGTGGCGCCGGGGCACCAGTTCCTCGACGACCGTCTGGGCGACCCGGTCTCGTTGGAGCTGCTCGGGAGTCGGCGCTGGAGCCACGTCGTGCTTCAGGCGCAGCGTTACAGCAGCAGCGGCACCGTCGAGTACTCGACGGCGGAGGCCGAGGAGTGGGTCCGCCTTGTGCGCGAGATCGGCGCAGTTCCGATCCTGTTCCCCGAGTGGCCGCGGCGCGGCGTCGATGAGACCGATCGCGTCTTCGACCTCCACACCGGTATCGCCGAGGCTGAGCCGGCCTGTGTGCCTCCTATCCCTCAGGCGTTCGATCTCGCGCAGGCCACGGCGCCCGAACTGGTGCTTCACGCAGTGGACGGCAACCATTCGTCGCCGGCCGGGGCGCTCCTCGCCGCGATGGTGATCGCCCATACGATCACGGGCCAGCCGCCATCCCAGATGCCCGATCTCCCCGGCGTCGAGATCGAACCCGATACGCAAGCCCTCCTCCGTATTGCCGCAACCGACTCCATCGAACACACCTCGCCCTGCGAACTGGGTGGGGCGTCGGGTCCGTCGGGCCCCGACGCCCCACCCAGTTCGCTCGCGGTCGGAGGCCGAGCGTGCTCTCAGGCGAGGGCGGGTGCGAAACAAACTAAGACACTGTCGCCGACGTCGTCGGTTGGCCCTCCCGCGTCACTCCACCCGCAGCGCTAGATCGAGGCTGGCGCGTGCAGTTCGCCACGCCGGGAGCAGCGCGGTCAGCCATGATGTGACGATCATCGCCCCAGCGGTGATCGCGATCTGACCGCCTGGCCAGATCGTGTCGACGATCACGTGCGCCTGCGTTGCGATCGGCGTCCACACCAGCCGGCCCAGCACCAGACCCAGCGGGCATCCGACGGCCAGGCCGAGCACGGTGATGGAGACGGCCTGCACGTGGATCGTCACGATCGCGTCCCGGCGGCGGAGCCCGAGGGAGCGCAGCACGGCTAGCTCACGCCCGTTTGATCGGCGGGCGGCGGCCAGGGCGTGGGTCAGGGCCGCCAGCGCCAACGCAGCGAGGAAAAGTGCCATCCATCGTGGGATCGCGGCGACGTCGCCGAGGTTCGCGACCGAGCCGGGAAGAATCGCGCTGCCGTTGGTGAAGATGAAAATCCCTCGGTCGGCGAGTTCTCGGTCGGCGGCCACGGCGTCGACGTCGGGCGCCCACTGGAACACGACCTGGTGGATGCCATCGACGTCGTGGACGTCGCCGACCAGACGGGCGGCTGCCCCGACGGTCATGGCGATCCCGCGATCGTGCTCGAAGTCGCCGGTCGGGAAGAGCATCTCCCCGACAATGCGATACGACGCCGTCCGACCGTCGGCTGCGAGCTCGGTCTCGTCTCCAACCTCGAGGCCGAGGTCGTCGAGGGTGGCCGGTCCCAACGCCACCTCGTCGGCCTGCTGGGGGAGCCCTCCCGACACGATGCTGGTGTCGAGATGACCGCGGATCACGTCGAAGACCACGGCGGAGACATCGGTGCCCGGCCTGGCCGTCGGGCCGAAAGCGAACACGATATGGATCGCTGCGAGGTCCTCGACCCGATCGTCGCGCTCCAACAGCGGGAGGGCCTGGTCGAAGGTCTCGATCGTCTCGCCACCGAGTGTGCGTTGGTCGCCACCGCCGACCAGGTGGGGATCGTGCTGGAGCCGGACGATCGACGCGGCGACCGTGAGCGCGGCGACGGCACCGGCCGCGGCCACTGCGACCGCGAGAACCGCAGCTCGATTCGAGCGACGGTCGGGGCTGCGGTCAGATGCCAGTACCCGCCGAGCGCCGAGGCGGACGACCAGCGGCCGACCCACGCCTACCAGCGCCCGGCCGCCGCTGCGGCGAATGCCCGTGCGTGTCGAGCGCGCGGAGACTGCGCCCACGGCGACCGCGACGACACACCCGAGTACCGCCGCGAGCGCGCCCCCACCGACGACGACCGCTCCGATCGCGCGGTCGCTGCAGCCATCGCCATGCACGCCGCGCAAGCCCGGGTCAACGAGACCTGGATCGCCGAGGGTCGCCCACCGTTCGGCCTTGGGATCGGCCTGTCGACGGGCGAGGTGGCCGCCGCCCTGCTCGGCTCAGAGGAGCGTCTCGAGTACACCGTGGTCGGCGACGCCGTGAACCTCTGCAACCGACTCCAGCAGCTCGGCGCGCCGGGCCAGACGGTGTGCTCCGAGCCGGGCTGGCTGGCCCTGAGCACCGTCCCCGTCGACCATGAGGAGTTGCCGGCCCAGCTCGTCAAAGGTCGCGACACCCCGGTTGTTGCGTACCGATTCCCGGTCGCGCACTCCGCCACCCCGTCCCCGTCGACCCCGAGCCCAGGAGGCAACCCGCTATGAGCGAAGCGGAGCGAGCGAATGCAGCCGTGGGAGCGCAGCTCCCCGGTTGCCGATGGGGTCTGGGGGCGCGTAGCCCCCAGCGACGACCATGA
>CAYMJU010000043.1:0-15320 GCA_964390555.1 uncultured Acidimicrobiales bacterium
CCCCGACGCGGGGTGGGTGGCCATCGAAGCCCGCAATCCGGTCCGACCCGACTGCCTGATCGAGTACGACGCCGGCGACGACGTCTTCGTCGACCAGTGCGACCCGACGCTCACCTTCCCGCCCGATGGAACGGGGTTGACATTGTTGCCGGTGACCGTCGAGAGCGGCAGCGTCACCGTCGAAATCAACCCCGAGGGCGAGTGACCAGCCGGGAGGCCTGATGACCGAGCGGATCTATCTCGCTGACGCCACGGTGCGAGTGTTCGACGCGACCGTGGTGGCGGTCGACACCGAAGCGGGTGCCGTAGCGCTCGACCGGTCCGCGTTCTACCCGACCGGCGGCGGCCAGCCCCACGACACCGGTCGGCTGACGTGGAGCGACGGCGGCGCGGCGGTCGCCGACGTCCGAGGCGTCGGGGCATCGGTGTGGCACACACTGGTCGGCGAGCTGCCCGCCGTCGGCACGCACGCGACCGGCGAGCTCGACTGGGACCGCCGTCACCGGCTCATGCGCACCCACACCGCGATGCACCTGCTGTGCGGCGTGATCTGGAACGAGTGGGAGGTGCTGGTCACGGGCGGCAACATGGAACCGCTGTCGGGACGGATGGACTTCGAATTCGATCCGCTGCCGAGCGACTTCCGGGAACGGGTGGTCGAGCGGGTCAATGCCGAGATCGCCGCTGACCGCCCGATCGTCGTCAGCTTCCTCCCCCGGGCCGAGGCGCTCACCGACGACGCGCTGATCCGAACCAAGGTCAACTTGATCCCCGAGTCGGTGACCGAGATCCGCGTCGTCGACATCGTGGGACTCGACCGTCAGGCCGACGGCGGAACGCACGTGGCCAGCACGGCCGAGGTGGGACGCTTCGACATCGTGAAGACCGAGTCGAAGGGCAAGGGCAACAAGCGGGTCCGCATCGAGCTGAGCTGAGCAGGCCGGCCGGTCACCCCAGGGGTCGCTCGGCCCCGCTCTCGACGATCAGCCACGATTCGAGCTCGCTCGCCGGTAGCGGCGGGCAGATGAAGAAGCCCTGGAGCTGGTCGACTCCGTACTTCACGAGCATCTCGCACGACGTCGTGGTCTCGACGCCCACCGCAATGACGGGGACCCCGAGCGCTTTGCCGAGCTCGATTCGCTGCCGGGCCGCCTCGAGGCTCTGGAAGTCGGTGGTGACGGTGCTCACGATGCTGCGCTCGAGCTTCACGGCATGGAGCGGCAACCCGGAGAGGTCCGCAGCGGTGGCGCGAGTGGCGCTGTTGTCATCGAGCGCTAGGACCACGCCCACGCCGTTCAGCAAGCCGAGTATCGCCCGCGTCATCGGGAGGTCGCGCCGGATGCCCGACTCGCTGAGCTCGATCAGGAGATCGCCCGCACCGAGGCCGAAGTCGCTGAGCAGACGCTTTACCTTGCCGCCCAGGATCGGCATGACATCTTGCACCGACATGTTGACCGTGACCGCCAGGCGATGCCCGGCGAGCTTCCACGACCGAGCCTGACCCAGGGCCTGGCTCAGCACCAGCATCGAGAGATCGTGGATGAGCCCCGACTGCTCGGCGACGCGGACGAACTCCTGCGGCGGGATCTCGCCGAGCGAAGGATGCGTCCAGCGGGCCAACGCCTCGACGCCGACCACTGCTCCCGAGAGGGCGTCGACCTGGGGCTGGTAGCGGACCGTCACCTCGCCGGTCTCGATGGCTCGAGCCAGCTCCGAGGCGATGTCGACCCGACCGCTGTCGCGCGATTCCATGGCCACATCGAACGATGCCCACCCGGCCCGTGACTGGCGGGCCCGGACCATGGCCACGTCGGCCCGGCGCACCAGCGAGTCGATCGTCGTGCCGTCTCGCGGGGCGATGGCCACGCCGACGCTGCCATTGGTGTCGATGAGCCCCTCGCTGGTGCGGTAGGGGCCCTTCAGGCCAACGACGATCTCGTCGAGCCGGTGATGCATCACCAGGTCGATCCCGTTCTCGGCGAACGGGAACGCGATGGCGAACTCGGCGCCGCTGATCCGCGCAACAAGCTCCTTCGGATCGGCAAGCCCTTTGATCCGGCGCGCCACCTCGATCAGAACCTCGTCACCGACGTGATGACCGTGGACGGTGTTCACCTCTTTGAATCCGTCGAGATCGATCATGAGGACCGCCCACCCGAGCGTGCCCGATGCTTCCAGTCGAGACTCGAGCTCACCGAAGAAGTGAACGCGGTTGGCGAGCCCGGTCAACGGATCGGCGACGGCGTTCGACGCCACCTGGTCCAACATCGCGGTCGCCCGACGCTGACCGTTGATCGCCACCGCGGCCCCGATGAAGGCCACGAGCGCGCCGACGCCGGCCATGAGCTGGCCCAGCGACTCCGGTATGGCGTCTTGGGAGTGGAGCAACAGCGCGAACGCCGCCGCGCCGGAACCACCGAGAACGGCGCGGAGCGCAAAAGTGGTCGTTCGGGCGAGGTGCGACGCTGCGGCTGACACACCATTCCATCGGCACGAGGCGGCCGATGGTTGAGCGGCGAAATGGTTCCGGTGCGCGTCAGACGCGCTCGAGCGGCGCCCACGACAACAGCAGATGCTTCTCGCCGATCCCCGGGAAACGCACCAGCGCTTCGGCCTTGTCGCCTTGGCCCGTCATGCCGAGGACCACGCCTTCGCCCCACTTCTTGTGGCGCACGTCGTCACCCACCTTCAGTCCCAGCAGGTGGCCACCGGTAGTGGCGGGAGCGGCCGATTGGACCGCGCGCTCGACGATCTCGTCGCGGCCGCGCCCGACAGCCCGGTCGGACGGACCGGCCCGGTCGCCCCGCGTGCCGCTCCATCCGTAGCCCGATGACCGCAATCCTGACCGCGACGAGCGACTCCCTTCGGCCTCGGAGATCAACGCCGCTGGGATCTCGTCGAGGAACCGGCTCGGTGGGTTGTACTGGCTCATGCCGTGAAGCAGGCGGCTCCAGGCGTGGGTCAGGTACAGGCGCTCACGAGCGCGGGTGATGCCCACGTAGGCGAGGCGGCGTTCCTCCTCGAGAGCGTCGGGGTCACCGAGCGCCCGGATGTGCGGGAAGATCCCCTCCTCCATGCCGATCACGGCGACCACCGGGTATTCGAGCCCCTTGGCACTGTGAAGCGTCATCAACGTCACCGAACCCGC
Source organism: uncultured Acidimicrobiales bacterium (assembly GCA_964390555.1). GTDB lineage: Bacteria > Actinomycetota > Acidimicrobiia > Acidimicrobiales > SHLQ01 > CAVTWS01. The sequence goes on from CAYMJU010000043.1 coordinate 3,149, forward strand.
TTCGGGGTCGATGTCGTCGGTGTCAGAGACCAGGCTCACCTGCTCGAGGAACTCCTCGACGTCGTCGCATTCGCGGGCGCTGCCGACCAATTCCTCGAGGTTCTCGAGCCGGCCCTCGGCCTCGATCGACCCCTCGGCGCGGAGCTCGTCGAGGTAGCCGCTGCCTTCGAGCAGGCGCTCGAGCAGCGGACCGGGGCCCTGTTCGATGAGCCCACCCATCTCATCGACCAGCCCGAGGAAGGTCTCGATGCCCTTGAGGGCCTTACCCGACACCCCGGCGTCGTCGGCGTTTCGCAACGCATCGACGAAGCTGGCGGCTCGCGCCTTGGCCCACTGGTCGAGCCGGGCCACCGAGCTGTCGCCCACACCGCGCTTGGGTACGTTCAGAACCCGCTTGATCGAAACCTCGTCGACCGGGTTCACGATCGCCCGCAGGTAGGCGAGGGCGTCTTTGACCTCGCGGCGGTCATAGAAGCGGGTGCCGCCGACCACCTTGTAGGGGATCCCGCCGCGCACCAGGCACTCCTCGACCGCGCGGCTCTGGGCGTTGGTGCGATAGAAGATCGCCACATCGGACCACTGGTAGCGGCGCGAGTCGCGAAGCGACACGAGCTCGCCCGACAACCATCGGGCCTCGTCGCCCTCGTCGTCGGCGTGGTAGCGAACGATCTTGGCACCCGCTCCCTGGTCGGTCCAGAGCTCCTTGGGCTTGCGCCCGAAGTTATGGGCGATCACGGCGTTGGCGGCGTCGAGGATTGTCTGGGTCGACCGGTAGTTCTGGTCGAGGACGACGGTGGTGACGTCGGGGAACGCGTGCTCGAACTGGTTGATGTTGCGGATGTCCGCCCCGCGAAAGGCGTAGATCGACTGGTCCCCGTCGCCGACCACGGCGACGTTGCGGTGCGCGGCGGCCAGCTTGAGCACCAGCTCGTTCTGCACCGGGTTGGTGTCTTGGTACTCGTCGACGAGCACGTGCTCGAATCGGCGCTGGTACCCCTCGAGGATGTCGGGGCAACGACGGAAGAGCTCGACGGTGTTGAGAAGCAGATCGTCGAAGTCCATGGCCCCGGCCCGCCGCAGCCGGTCCTGATACTCGGTGAAGATCTCACCGATGCGCCGCTCGAAGATCGTGACGCCTCGCTCGACGTAGGCCTCCGCCCGTAGGCCCTCGTTCTTGGCCGCGGAGATGGTGGCATGGATCGACCGGGGCGGAAACTTCTTCGGGTCGATGTTGAGGTCGCGGATCACGTAGGTGACGAGGCGAACGGCGTCGGCCTGGTCATAGATCGTGAACGACCGGGGGAACCCCAACCGCTCGGCGTCGCGCCGCAGGATCCGAACGCATGCGCTGTGAAAGGTGGACACCCACATGCGCTCAGCAACCGGCCCGACCAGCGCGCCGACCCGGTGCTTCATCTCGGCCGCGGCCTTGTTCGTGAACGTGATGGCCAAGATGGCGAACGGCGACACGCCCTCATGGATGAGGTGGGCGATGCGGTGGGTGAGGACGCGCGTCTTGCCCGAGCCGGCCCCGGCCACCACCAGCAAGGGCCCACCCTTGTGGATGACCGCGTCGTACTGAGCAGGGTTCAGGCCGTCGAGCAGGTCGGATTCGGGCACCCGAGCACCCTATCCGGGCTCCCCGACGCCCGAGGGGGCCAGCAGTCGCGATCGGAAGAAGTCGAGGACCTGGTCGAGGGCGTCGCGGGTGGGATGTCCCGGCTCGTCGACGAGGTGTTCGGTCACGACCGAGTGCGCCGACCGCTTCAGCCCGTGAGCGTTGCCTTTCGACGAGTCGATCGTGACTCCTATGAACCGGTCGCCGAGCTCGTGGGCGAGCGTTTCGAAGCGGTCAGCCGGCGCCATCACATCACCCGAGAACCGCAACCCGAGCACCGGGCACGCATCGCCACGGACGACCACCGCGGCGCGGTCGGCCGCCGAGATCCCCAGATCCCGACGGTTCTTGCGGGTGACCGGGAACGGCAGGCTTGGCTGGCTCAGAACCGGGGCCACCACTACGGGATCGACCATCATCGCCAGGGCGAACCCGCCGGTGAAGCACATGCCTATCGCCCCGACGCCCGGTCCTCCGCACTCGCGGTGAAGGTCGCGGGCGTATTGCCGCAGCCAGCCGGTCACCGGGGACGTGCGGCCGCGGGCAAGCGTGACGAACTCCTTCGATACGCACGCCGACGCCAGCGATCGCAGGGTGTAGCCGACCGACGGCGCTCGGCCGGGAGTACCGAAGAGCCGCGGCATGGCGACGGTGCAGCCGATGTCGCTCACCCGTCGGGCAAAGTCGGCCACCTTGGGTGTGATCCCGGGAATCTCGCTCATGACGATGACGCCGGGCCCGGTCCCCAACTTGTAGACGGCGCGGGTGATGTCGCCATAGGTCGCGGTCGTTCGGTCGAAGTCGTCGAGAGGATCGTTGCTGGCGGCCATGGCCCGATTCTGTCAGCTCCCGATCTTGGTTCCCGTTCGTGGTTCCCTTTCGTGGTCGTGTTCCTCTGGGTAAGGTCGCCGGGTGACAGCACTCATTCGATTCTCGGTGACGTTGGCCGGCCAACCGGTCGACCAGATCCCAGCTCTGGCTCGACGGGCCGCCGATCTCGGGATCGCGACGATCACGATGCCCGACCATCTCGACGACCAGGCGGCCCCGCTCCCGGCGCTGCTGGCCGCGGCCCTCGCCGCGCCGACGGTGCGGATCATGCCGCTCGTCCTCGCCAACGACTACCGGCACCCGGCCATGGTCGCGAAGGAAGCCGCAACGATCGACGTGCTCACCGGCGGGCGGCTCGAGCTGGGCATCGGGGCCGGCTGGATGGCTAGCGACTACGAGCAGATGGGCCTCACCTACGACCGGGCTGGGGTGCGCATCGACCGGCTTCGCGAGTCGATCGCCATCATCAAGGGGCTGTTCGGCGCCGGGCCCTTCAGCCACGCCGGCGAGCACTACACAGTCACGGCGCTCGACGGCACACCGAAACCGGTGCAACGACCGCGCCCGCCGATCGTCGTCGCCGGCGGCGGTCGCAAGGTGCTCACCCTCGCAGCTCAGGTCGCCGACATCGTCGGCGTCAATCCGAACCTGGCCGCCGGGGTGATCGACGACCGCGCCGGGCCGTCGGCCACGCCCGCGGCCACCGACGAGAAGCTGTCGTGGATCCGCGACGCCGCCGGCCATCGATTCGACGCCCTCGAGATCCACACGCGGGTACACGTCGGGATGATCACCGACGACCGCTACAGCGTGGCGGCCGTCCTGGCCCCCGCTCTCGGCGTCAGCCCCGACGACGCCATGGCCTCGCCGCACGCGCTCGTCGGCACCGTAGCGCAATGCGTCGACACCGTTCAGCGCTGGCGCGACAGGTGGGGAATCAGCTACATCGGTCTCAGCGTCGATGCCATGGAACCGATGGCGCCGGTGATCGAGAAGCTGGCCGGCACATGACCGGCGCCTTCGCCGACTGGCAAGGGATCGTCGAGTGCCAGATCGGCTATGCCGATGCGTGCGACTCCCGCGACTGGTCGATCCTCGACCGCATCTTCACCGCCGACGCCACCGGCGACTACACCACATACCGGCCCGACTCGCGGGCGGCGTTCGTCACCATGCTCAGCGCGTTCCTCGATGGCGCCGGGCCGACCCAGCACCTGCTCGGCAACCACGTCGTAACGATCGACGGCGACACGGCCACGGCCCGGTGCTCGGTCCGGGCTTTCCACCTGGCCCGGCCGACCGACTCCGACCCGACGGTCACCTACACGGTGATCGGCAGCTATTACGACAGCCTGGTGCGCATCGCGAGCGGCTGGCGCATCACCCACCGCCGGATGCAGGTCGACGCTCAGTTGGGCGACCCCTCGATCCTCCGGCGCTGACCATTGACATCGTGATGCCGAACCGTCCGCATGGGTCGACCGGCCGTCAACCTCGATCGAGCATTGCCACTCGCCGCCCAACTCGAAGATGACGAGATCGTCCGCAAGACCCGGTTCGGGAATTGAACGTGGTCGCAGCGCTCGATCAACTCCGCGACTGGAACACGCCTTCTGGGTGACCGCTCTGGGTCAGCGGGTCACGAGACCTGTGAGGGGCTCGATCACGACAACCATCGGATCAGCCAACGCATCGCTCATGTTCAACTCGTCGGCCCGCAGCGTCAAGGCATCGACCGCGGCCTGGGGATCGCCCTCGAAGTCATAGATCGCGACGTACCCGTGGGTCTGGGGAAAGATCTGGGTATCGCCGATCTTGTAGCGCTGCGCCGACACGAACGGGCCGAGCGCGAGTACCTCGCCGAGATGGACGTTGGTGTACCAGTCGTTGAACTCGTCGTCGCGACCATCGGCGGCGTTCGAGAGCACGATCAATCGTCCAGACATGGGTGTCTCCTCTGTGGTTGGGAACCGGCTGCTCAACCGGCTAGCAGTGACTCGGCGTCGAGGTCGGCGATCGCGGCGCAGTGCCGCGACGCCATGGCCATGAACATGTCGTCGCCACGGCTGGTCTGGATCACGTGCATGGCCCCGAGCACCGTGATCTGCAGACCGTGGAACTGGCCCCAGGCGTAATCCTCGAAGCACCGGTCGAGGCTGTAGCTGGTCACCCCTGCGGCGACGAGGCCGTCGTGGTAGCGCGCGACCAGGTCGCGTTCGTGGGCGCGCCGCAGATCGGTCGGCAAACTGTTGCCGAGGAAGTACGCGACGTCCTTGGCTGGCAGGTCGAGGGCGAGGGTCTGCCAGTCGACCGCCGAAACCGCGACCGGGTCCGCCGTGCGGTCGAACATGATGTTGTCGAGCCGGTAGTCGCCGTGCAACAGGGCGAACGGCTCGGGCCGGGCGCCGGACCACCGCGAGCACGCGGCAGCAAACCGGGTGAGCACACCGGTTTCGGCGTCGCTCAGCCGAGTCCGGTAACGCTCGACGAAGCGGGCTGTGTCGTCGATCATGATCGCGCCTAGGAACTCGGCGCTCGCCGGGCTCGGCTTGGCGAGCCAGGGCAGGTCGCGAAGCGTCGGGTCACACCATCGCGGGGCGTGGAGGCCCACCAAGTTGTCGACCGCGGCCTCGGCCTCGGCCAGCGAGCTGCCTGCGATCTGATCGCCCTGCGTAGCGGGGGCGAGGTCGTCGAGGACCAAGACGAACTCGCTGCCGTCCTCGGACAGATCGGCGTAGTGGCACTTGGGCACCGACACCGACACCGTCGCCGCCAGGTGCCGGTAGAAGTTCACCTCGTTCGGATACCCGCCCGCCGCGCCCGCGGCCCTACTGGTCGGATCGCTCGCCGCGAACTTGGCGACGACTGTCGCCGGGCCACCACCGGTGGCGTACTCGACCCAGTACCGAACGCTCCGCGCCATCTGGCCGGTACCGACCGGCTCCGAGTCGACGGACGCGACCTCGACGTCGAACCCCGCCGAACGCAGCGCCGCGGTCATCCACCCGGCGGTGATGTCCTCGGCCCGGCCGGGGATGGGGATGGGGATGGGGATGGGGAGCCGGTCACTCACCAGAGTTCGTCGGTGTACGCGTCGGTGCCGACCACGGTCTTGTGGAACGGGGCCGCCGACACGACCCGGGCGACACCCGATGCGTTGACCCGGTCGGCGTAATCGACGATGCGCGGCCAAGCGTCTCGAACGTCGCCCTCGGCGAAGAACAGTTGGAGGCTGCGCTCGGGACCGCCGGGCGGGGTGCCGAGCGGCATCGGCGAGTTGGCCGTCGCGCCCTCGCGCGGAGCCGGCGCCCACGTCGAGGCGATGGCGATCGGGCTACCGGCATCGAGCACCGGGGAGAGACCGGCGTCGGAGCGCAGCCACGCGACCAGATCGGCCTCGCTCACGCCATCGGCCCGATCGAGGGCCACCGAGACCTGCGCCGTGAACCCGTGATCGAGGGCCAACTCGACCGGGACCGGGTCGGTGTCGCGGTAGAACTGCCCGGTGATCCGGTACAGGACCGTGTGGGCGTGGGTGCGCTCGGAGAAGCCGCGGTCGTTCGCGTACAGCCAGTGGACCTGCTTGATGGCCCAGTCGTTGAAATGCTCGTCGAAGTGGCCGTCGAGCACCCAGTAGATCGCCACGTACGACCCGGCGTCGTAGGGCTGCGACACGGCGTTGGTCGCGTCCTTCGGGAAGCGGAGGTCCTTGAGGTGTCGGGGCGCCACCCACCGGCTTCCGGCGAACAGCCACGGCCCGATCATGCACCCGGCGTAGAAGTGGTCACGCTCGTACCACCGGTTGTAGGCGACCTCGTGACCCTTGTGAGGGTCGACGAGGGTGTACAGCATGCTGCCGACTTTGACGGCGTGCTCGGACGCGTTCTCGTACATCGGACCTCCCCGGGCTCAGGACCCGGGGACTGTAGCTCAGCGACCGGCCGAACCAGATGGCCCGTGGGTGAGCGACAGGCCGAACATGCGCAGCCGGTCGATCGCCTCGGTATCGACCCGGCGGTCACCACGCGTCGTCAACGCGCCCTTGATCTGGTTATACGCCTCGGCATCGAGCCCGCAATGCCGGCACGCCTCGAGATGCGCCGCGAGCAAGCCCAACCGATCACCATCGAGCTCACCGTCGAGGTAGGCGTGCAGGACGCGGCCGACCTCGTCACAGTCGACGGCGCCGTGGCGGTGACGGAAGCGAAAGCGGCTCAGCATCGGTCGCCCCAGCCGACGATGCCGCTCGCTTCGAGGTGGGCGCGAATCCGTGTCCGCCCACGGTGCAGCCGGCTCATGATCGTGCCCACCCGAACGCCGAGAACACTGGCCGCCTCGGCATAGCTGAGCCCGCCGAGGTCGACCAGTTCGACGGTCTGGCGGAACGGCTCGGCGAGAGAGTCGAGCGCCGCTTGCACGCGGGCGTCGTAGGTCACGTCGACAACGTCCTCGGGCCGGCCGCGGCCCGGACCCGCCACCGGCTCCACCGGGTTGACGTCGATGCTGTCGAACTGGATCTTCGCCGCCCGCCGCAGCCGATTCCGGTGCAGGTTCCGCAGGATCGTGAGCACCCACGCCCGTGGGTAGCGCCCATCGAAGCGGTCGATGGCGTTGTACGCCCGGATCAGCGTGTCCTGGACGAGATCCTCAGCGTCGGCCTTGTTGCGGGTGAGCGACCGGGCAACGCGGTAGAGGACGTCGACCTCGGGCAATACGAGGTCCTCGAAGCGAACGGCGGACGTCGGTGCGGTCATCGATCCGAGGGGCAAGAGGGTGGCAGCGAACATGGTGATCGCCGGGTGAACACTCTAACCGACCCGCAGATTCCCGATCCGTTACACGACGTCAGGTGGCCAGCGACGAGCACGAGACGGTGGCGACGTACCCGGTCTCGTCGTGCAGGAACGCGCGCGCCTGGCCGATGCCCTGGGTGGTCATCTGATATGTCGCGTCGAGGCCGATCCACTCCGAGGCCGGGTAGCGCAGGATCGACAGGCTGACGTCGGGGTTGATCGCCGGACGCCGCCCGAAATCGAAGTACGCCCCCTGGCCGCTGACGTAGTCGCTGCACGCCACCAAGCGCTGGAGCGGGGTGACCGGTCGGTCGTCGAACACCGGGCAGCGCAGCCGGAACCAGGTGACCGACGGGACCCCGATTCCGTGGCCACCCACGATGGTCTCGGCATCGAAGCAGCGCACGAACCCGGGTGGCGCCCAGGCCTCGCCGCGGGCCGGACCCCACGGTCGGCCGCCGCCCCGACGCGGGATCGGTGGGGGCGCCGCGGCCAGCTCGTGCGGTTCGGAGACCTCTACGCCATCGGACTCGGCCATCGACAGCGCCGACGCGAACGCGACCTCGGTGCCACCGTCGAGCACGACCAGGTCGACCAGCTGCACGCGGCGCCCGGCGCGCCGGACCCGGTGCGTCCAACGCAACGCACTCATCGGCACGCCCCTCGGGAGATCGACGGTGAGACGAACGATCCTCATGGGTCCCGGCGTCGAGATGGACTCGGCCAGCGCGGCGAACAGCGCCGCGGCCGCGCCGCCGTGAAGGTGGTTCGGGTTCCACGGACCCTGGGCGAGCTCGGTCGGCATCACCGAATCGGGACCCGTGATCTCGAACACCGCGTCGTCGGGCGAGGCGTACGTCACTCCCATTCGATCGTTCCCGGCGGCTTCGACGTGATGTCGTAGGCGACCCGGTTCACGCCCCGCACCTCGTTGATGATGCGGCTCGCCATCGACTCGAGCAGGTCGTGAGGCAGCCGAGCCCAATCGGCGGTCATGGCGTCTTCGCTCGTGACCGCCCGGATGATCACCGGATGCGCGTACGTTCGCTCGTCGCCCATCACACCCACCGACCGGATGTCGGGCAGCACGGCGAACGCCTGCCAGATCGTGCGTTCGAGGCCCGCGGCGGCGATCTCCTCGCGCACGATGGCGTCGGCCTCCTGGAGGATCGCCACCTTTTCGGGGGTGACTTCTCCGATGATCCGCACACCGAGGCCCGGGCCAGGGAACGGCTGGCGCCACACGATCTCGTCGGGGAGACCGAGCTCGGTGCCAACGGTGCGCACCTCGTCCTTGAAGAGGCTCCTCAGCGGTTCGACGAGCTCGAAATCCATGTCCTCGGGCAGGCCGCCCACGTTGTGATGGCTCTTGATCTTCGCCGCGTCGCGAGTGCCCGATTCGATCACGTCGGGGTACAAGGTGCCTTGTACCAGGAAGCGGGCATCGTCGATCCCGCCCGATGCCTCTTCGAACACGCGGATGAAGAGCTCACCGATCGTCTTGCGTTTCTCCTCGGGATCGGTGATCCCGGCGAGACGCTCGAAGAAGCGGTCAGCGGCGCGCATGTGGATGAGCTCGATGCCCTGATGGCGGCGGAACGTCTCGACCACTTGGTCGCCCTCGCCTTTTCGCATGAGCCCGGTGTCGACGAACACGCAGGTGAGCTGCGAGCCGATCGCCCGGTGCACGAGTGCCGCGGCCACCGCCGAATCGACGCCACCCGACAGTCCGCATACGGCGCGGCCCGATCCGACCTGGGTTCGGATGGCCTCGACCGCGGTGTCGATGACCGAGCCCATGGTCCAAGTGGGTGCAATGCCGCACGCCCGGTGCAGGAACGCTTCGAGCACCTGCTGGCCGTGGGGGGTGTGGACGACCTCGGGGTGGAACTGCACCCCGTAGCGGTTCGTCGCCCGGTCCTCGAACGCCGCGACCGGCACCTCGGTGGTCTTCGCGGTGATGGCTGCGCCCGCCGGCGGTTCGACGATGGCATCGAAGTGGCTCATCCACACCGACTGATGGGCGCCGAGCCCCTCGAACAGCACACCGCCGTCGCCCGACAACGTCATGTCGGTACGGCCGTACTCGCCGCGGCCGCCACGCTCGACCCGGCCACCGAGCTGCTGGGCCAGCACCTGGGCGCCGTAGCAGATGCCGAGCATCGGGACGTCGAGGTCGAAGATCGCGGGGTCGAGGGCCGGAGCGCCGGGGACATGGACCGATTTCGGCCCGCCCGACAGCACCAAGGCGGCCGGCCGGCGGGAGGCCACGTCGGCCGCCGAGATGTCGTAGGGCACGATCTCGCTGTACACGTGCGCCTCGCGCACGCGCCGAGCGATCAACTGCGCGTACTGCGCTCCGAAGTCGACGACGAGGACTGTGGGACTGTCACCGGGAACCCCGAGGGGCATCAGTGACCCATCCCGACCCGCTGCGACTTCTGAAGCGACTTGCCCTCGGTCTGCAGCGCCGGGGCGACCATCACCTCGGCCTTCTGGAACTCCTTGATGTCGAGGTAGCCGCATGTGGCCATCGAGGTGCGGAGCGCGCCGAACAGGTTGAGGCGGCCGTCGTTCTCGTGGGCCGGGCCGAGCAGCACCTCGCGCAGCGTGCCCCGGACCTCGGTCTTCACCCGGGCGCCGCGCGGCAACGTCGGGTGGAACGTGGCCATCCCCCAGTGGTAGCCCCGACCCGGCGCTTCGGCTGAGGCGGCGAGCGGCGAACCGATCATCACCGCATCGGCGCCGCACACGATGGCCTTGGCGATGTCGCCGCCGGTCGCCATGCCACCGTCGGCGATCACATGGCAGTACACGCCGGTCTCATCGAGATGGCGCATCCGCGCCGCCCGGGCATCGGCGATGGCGGTGGCCTGGGGCACGCCGATGCCGAGCACACCGCGGCTCGTGCACGCGTGACCGGGCCCGACGCCGATCAGGATGCCGGCGGCGCCGGTTCGCATTAGGTGAAGCGCCGCCTGATAGCTGGCACAGCCGCCGAGGATCACCGGGATCTCGAGCTCGCGGACGAACCGCTTGAGGTTCAGCGGCTCGGCCTTGGAGGAAACATGCTCGGCCGACACCACGGTGCCCTGGATCACGAGGATGTCGGGGCCGCCAGCCATGATCTCGGGCAGGTACTGGGCGGTGCGCTGAGGCGTGATCGACACCGAAGTGACCACACCCGCAGCTTTGATCTCGCGGATGCGCTCGGTGATCAGCTCGGGCTTGATCGGCTCCAGGTACAGGTCCTGCATGACGCGCGTGGCCTTCTCGATCGGCAGGCCCGATATCTCCTCGAGGACGCGGTCGGCGTCGTCGTAGCGGGTCCATAGGCCTTCGAGATTCAAGACACCGAGGCCACCCATGTGCCCGATCTCGATCGCGGTGGCCGGCGACACCACGCCGTCCATGGCCGACGCCAGCAACGGCAGCTCGAATCGGTAGGCGTCTATCTGCCAGCTGATGTCGACGTCTTCGGGGTCGCGCGTGCGCCGGCTGGGGACGATCGCGATGTCATCGAACCCGTAGGCCCGACGACCCGACTTCCCGAGCCCGATCTCGATCTCGGCCATGGCGGAACCTCCCACTGCTGCCCGCAGCAAAGAGTCGAGCATACGCGGTCCCGCCACGCTCCCAGGACACGGGTCGACCGCGGTTCAACCCATGTCGGCGTGACCGCGCGCCGTTCCAGGACGCACCGCCACCGCGGTTCTGACGCATGTCAGCGTGACAACGTTCCCGTGCCGATGGCGAGAAGTTGGCGGAGCATGGCGGCGGTGGCGCCCCACACGGTGTCACCGTCGAGCTCGAAGAACGTGATCGGCCGCTCGGCACCGCCAATAGCCCACCGCTCCTCGCGGAACACCTCGTCGAGGAGCAGCTCGTTCAGCGGGACGTGGAGGATGTGCTCGACCTCGTCGGGAGCCGGCACCAGATCGGTCGGCGGGTCTACGAGCGCCACGAATGGGTGCACGAGCGAGCGGCTCCCGACGGTGACGAACCGGTCGAGCTCGCCGAGCCGGCGGGCGTTCCTCGCGTCGAGACCGATCTCCTCGCTCGCCTCACGAACAGCCGTGTGCCACAGCGATTCGTCGGTGTCATCGACGCGACCACCGGGAAACGACACCTCGCCGCGGTGTGACCGCAGGTGCGCGGCCCGACGGGTGAGCACGACCGTCACGTCGTCGCCATCGAGGTAGAGCGGCACGAGCACCGCCGACGGCGGGCGTTCGGGCTCGAACAATCCCTGGACGACCCGCCCGGGGCCGCGTCGTTGGAGCGCCCGAGACAGCGATTCGAGGTCGATTCGCCGCATCGACTCGGGGATTGCGTGCCACGGCGGCTGTCCGCCACGAGCGGCGGTCGGCGGCCGCGGGATGTGTTGCGGCCCGCCTCGCTTCGCGGTCACACCGCGGCGTGGGCCAACAGATCGTCGATCCCACACTCGACCAATGCTGCCAGTACATCGCCCGGCGCGGCCTTGGCCTTCTCCCAGGGTGCCCATGCCGCGAGCATCGAAGCTGCAGCCTCGCTGTCGAGCGACGCTAGCCAGTCGGGCAGACCCGCCGTCTTCAGGAACGCCATCGTCCGCCCCGGCAGCTGCGCCCCCGACCGCCAGTCGTCGAGATGCGAGCTGATCTTCCTCGGGTCACAAGCCAGCCGTTCCACCCCCCGACCCTACCGGCCACCGGTCCCTCCCCTCGTTCTTGGCGCGATTCAGGGTGCCATGCACCCTGAATCGCGCCAGGAACGCGATCGCGCCAGGAACGCGATCGAGCCGGGCCCGCGGGCCCGGCTCGATCGAACACCCTTGGAGGGCGTGGACTACATCATCCCGCCCATGCCGCCCATGCCACCCATGCCACCCATGCCACCCATCGGGTCGCCGCCGCCCTTCTTCTCGGGTTTGTCGGCGACCAGGCACTCG
>CAYMJU010000044.1:0-8033 GCA_964390555.1 uncultured Acidimicrobiales bacterium
TCGGGAAGGTGCTCGAGCGTGTCGCCGAAGACGAGCGTGTCGTAGCCACCGTCGGCGAGCGTCGTCTCGATGTCGAACGTCGACAGGTCGCCTGACCAAACGGTGCGGCACACCGATCGGGCTTCGTCGGCCGCGATCGGGTCGAGCTCGAAGCCGTCGACGATCAGCCCGCGGCGCGCCATCAGTCGAGCGAAGTAGCCGGTGGAGACCCCGCCCTCGAACAATGTGCCGCCCGGCGGCGTGGCATCGAGTACCGCGGCCGCAAGCAGGTGGTGGCCGCGGTACGGAATCGACTGGAGCGGCACGTACCCGCCGGGCGCCTCAGCGGCCACGGCCCGGAGATCGGCGAGCAGGCCGACATCCGGCGAATAACGCGAATTCTCCCACCGTATGGGTAGGCGAATTCGCGTTATTCGTGAGGCGTTAGGGGGGCGGGGCGTCACACGAACCGCCGGACGACGACCCACCACAGTTGGATGACCCGGTCGCCGACGCGGGCCGGCAGGGGCAGTGGGTAGGGCTGGAACCCGAGCCTGGTCGTCAGCAGGTGTTTGAGCTGGCGGTCGCTGACGACACGTGATCCTTGCCGCTCGGCGCGATGGCTCCGCAGCCACTTCCGGTTGCGCCACAGCCACCACCATCCCCCGAGCTTGGCTCGGCCCCAGCCCTGGGCGACGGCCAAGCCGAGACCGCCGAGCTCCATGACCGCGAACGCGGGAGCGAGAAGCCACAACGTGCGGGCCTCGAAGTTGGTGAGCACAAATGCCAGCCGGTTGCGCTCGACGATCCCGAGCTTGAACGTGTTGCGGGAAAACTCGTAGCGGTGCCGCGAGACGGCGTCGCGCACCCACACGATGTCGTAGCCCCGCAGTCGCAGCCCCCACGACAACTCGACGTCTTCGTGGTACGCGAAGTAGCGGTCGGCGAAACCACCGACTTCGTTCCAGCGGTCGAGCGGCAACATGGCGGTCGACGCGCTCGCGGTGGTGACCGACATTTCCGCCGGCATCGAAGCAGCGGGCTCGCGGAAATGGCCGCACCAGCTGAAGCCGAGGAAGTGGATGGTGTTCCCACCGCTGTTGAGCAGGTCCGGCTCGTCGTAGAACCGGATGCTCGCACCCGCGAGCCCGACGCCGGGCCGCGATGCCGGTGGGACGAGGAGCGCCAAGCAGTCGTGATCGACGACCGCGTCGCCGTTGACGAGGGCCAGGAACTCGCCGGTCGCGTGCTGCGCGCCGAGGTTGCAGCCACCGGTGAAACCCAGGTTCTCACCTTGACCGACGATCGTCACGCGGGGCAGACCGCGCAGCAGGTCGAGCCCGCCGTCGGTGCCGCCGTTGTCGACGAGGACCACATCGCATTCGACGCCGCGCGACGCGAGCAAGGCGTGGACGCACTCGCCCAGCAGCGGCTCGGGTCCGTAGGCCAACACGACCGCGGTGACCCGAGGGAGGCCGGTCACGAAGACATCGCAGACGCCGCGTCGGGTCGTAGCACGCTCGCCTGACGGGCGTACCAGGACATCCCCACCGAGCAGGCGAACGATGCCGCCAGCAGGAACCAGGTCTTCGTCGGCGGGTCCCACACCGGATCGGTCACCACGTTCCAGAACCGCTCGTCGGTGCCGACCGAGTTCCGTCTCAGCATGGCGCCGTAGCTGACCCAGGCGCCGGCCGGCGCGAGCACACAGATCGCCCGGCCCACGCCGGCGACCAACGCGGCGGCCGTGCCGTCGAATTGGGCCCGGCCCGCCGCCACCAGCACCACCCCCATGGCGATCGGCAGGGTGTAGCGGCCCTGCCACACGATGCCGTGCGTGCGGAGGTTGACCGCCTCGATGGTGGTCGGCAAGGCAATGGCGACCACGAGGACCAGCCCGATGACGGCGCGGTCACGGCGCCCCAGCTGGCCGGCGGCCAGCGCGACCACGCCCACCGACGCGGCGATCCACAGGTAGGCGACGGGGCTCGGACCGCGCAGGTCGAGCCACCCGAACCAGCCGATCATCTGGAGCAACAGGAGTGCCTGCCGACCGAACGCGAACGCCGCGACCTCGGTGTTGGACCCGTCGGGCGGCACCAGATCGTCGTTGGCGGCTTCGAGCGGGCGATAGGCGAGAAGCCACGCAACGGCCAGGACTCCAGCCACCCCGATGCCCAACAGGGCGATACGCGCGGCCCGGGTCGCGAGGAGCTCGGCGACCCGCGCCCGGCTGGCGAGGGCGAGCAGCGCCAGGCCGATGACGCCGTAGAGCACCGGCGAAAGCTGGCGGTCGAGGATAAACGCCGCCGACGCGACGGCGAACAACGCGAGCCTCAGGGGCAAGGAGAACGAGCTGTCGTCGTCGAGCAACGTCAGTCCGGCGACCCAGATGAGGATCGCCGCGGCGATCTCGAGGCCACTCGGGTTGAGGACCCCCGAAAGGAACAACGACGTGGGCGTCCACGCGAGGAGCACGGAGGGAACGAGCAGGCTGCGCGCTCGGTGGTCTCGGGCCAGCACCAGCGCTGCGGCGACGAGCACCGCGGCCAGGGCGGTCGAGACCAGGCGGGCGCCGAAGACACCGACCCGACCGTCGACGACGAGGAACGGCAGCCCGGTGACGAGGTGGTACATCGGGGGCGACAATCCGGCGCGACTGAGCGTGTCGGTGGGGGTGTCGTCCTCTCCCAGCAGAGGCGCGCACGACGCGGGAACTGCCGACTTCTGCGCGTAGCAATCGGGCGCGAGGTTGAGCAGCCAAGCCGGCACCGTGTACCCAGCCGAGCCCCCGCCGAGCTCGGTCTCCGAGCCCACCAGGTCGCCGTGGATCGCCGTCCACGACCGGATCGCGTGGTCCTTCTCGTCGGGGCCGCTGCCGAGTGGCGAGGCCAAGCTCCACAACCAACCGGCGAGGAACAGCAGGGTCGCCGGCAGGAGCATCTGGCGGGCGAACGAGGTCGGGGCGCGACGTGCTCGCTCGCCGATGGGCATGGTCGGCCACTCTAACGACCGCGAATCCGCCACAATGGTGTCGTGCCGATGAGACAGGACTGCAAGCAATTCGAGAGCCGCTCGTACGCCAATGGGGAGACGGTGAGGAAGTGCAACCTCGACCTCGCCCCCGAAGCTCCCTGGCGTTGTCCGGACAACTGTGCGAGCTACGCGCCGCGGCTCGTCGATGTCAACTGGGCTCACGGCACGCTCGTGACCCCGCCTACGCCGAAGGAGCCGGCGAGCCTCGGTGACGATCCGAGCATCGCCGCTCTGCTCGACGAGGTCGAGGACATCGTCAACGCTGCAGGGCCGCGGATCTTCGCCGAGGTGCAGAGCGAGCGACACCTACGCCGAGGCCCGCGTCGTTGGTTCGGACGCCGGCGCCCTGACCCCGGGGCATAGCCCGAGGCTGCTAGCGACACGACGCCGGTAGTATCTACGGGTGCACCGACAGGTGCACGCGGACCCAGCAATGCGCACCACGTCGTGGTTGCTCGGCGCAGCACGGCGACAACGACGGTTCGGACTGGGCGGTCCCCCTATCCACTGAGGCTCCTATTCGATGCCGGTCGCCACTTCCGCACTCTTCGAGATCGAGCCCGACGCGGCGGGTCCCGAGTGGTTCCTCGCGCATCGGCGCCAGGCGCTCGCTCTGGCGGCCTCAGCCCCGGCCCCCGATCCCGCCGACGAGGTCTGGCGCTACAGCCGCGTCGACGACCTGGCGCCGGCCGGCTTCGATGTCGATCTCGGTGCCCGTAGCGCTATCGACGGGGTCGACGCCGCCCGTGCCGCGGGCGTGTTCGTCGGCCTGCTCGTCGACCATCCCGATCCGCCGCGCGTACTGACCGAGACCGCCAAGCCGGCAGTCGACCGGTACGCCGGGTTGGCCGACGGACTCTGTGCCGCTCCGCTCGTGATCGACGTCCCGCGCGGCGTTCGGCTCGTGACACCGATCGTCGTGCGACCTGCCATTCCGCGGCTTGGCGGAGCGACCTACAACCGGTTGCTCATCCGGGTTGCCGACGACGCCCAGATTGCCGTCGTCGAGGAGATCGCTTCACCCGACCACCGTGGACTCGTCGTGTGCCGTACCGACACGCTGATCGGGGCCGGCGCCCGCGTGGCGCATGGGCTGGTGCAGACGCTCGGCTCGCAGATGCGATTCGTGGCCAACCACTCGGTACAGGTTGGGGCCAGCGGCACGGCATCGCTCGGGGCGGTGGCTCTCGGGGGGCGAACCGCCCGGATGCGCACCGATTGCCTGCTGTCGGGTCGCGGGGCGACCGCCGACCTCACGGCCCTGTTCTCGGGGCACCGCGATCAGATGCACGACGTGCGTACGTTTCAGCGTCACGAGGGTCGCGACACGACGAGCGAGCTGCTCTTCAAGGGCGTGCTCCGGGATCGTGCCCGCTCGGTCTACACCGGGCTGATAAGGATCGAGCCCGACGCTCGGGGCAGTTCGGCGTTCCAGACCAATCGCAACCTGAAGCTGTCCGACGACGCGTGGGCCGAGTCGGTCCCCAACCTCGAGATCGAGTGCCGCGACGTGCACTGCAGCCACGCGTCGACCGTGAGCCCACTCGACGAGGACCAACTCTTCTACCTGGCCAGTCGTGGTGTGCCCCCCGAACCGGCGGGTCGACTGATCGTCGCAGGGTTCTTCGACGAGGTGATCCGGCGGTTCCCTGTCGAGTCGTGGCGCGACGCGGTCGCCGCCTTGGTGGCCCGAGACGTCGAAGGCGCGCCATGAACGCAACGAACGTGTCGCTGTGTCGGCTGTCCGATCTCGACGATGCCGCGGCCCGTCGCTTCGACGTGGGTGAGCACCGGATCTGCGTGGTTCGGATCGGCGATCGGGTGCGGGCCATCGCCGACACGTGCAGCCACGCCGATGTGTCCCTCGCCGAGGGCGTGCTCGATGTCGATGAATGTGCCATCGAGTGCTGGAAGCACGGCAGCCTGTTCTCCCTCGACACCGGTGAGCCGCTCACCCTCCCGGCGATACGAGGTGTCGCCGTGTATGCGGTCGCCGTGGTCGACGGCGACGTGACCATCGAGCTCCCGGGTGAGAGCCATGGCTGAACTGGTCGTAACCGGGCTCACGGCCGGCGTCGAGGGGCGCACGATCGTCCATGACATCGACCTCACCGTTCGCTCGGGTGAGGTTCACGTGATCATGGGACCCAACGGCTCGGGCAAGTCGACGATCTCCCACGTGCTGGCCGGCCGGCCGGGCTACGAGGTGCTGGCCGGCTCGGTCCGGATCGACGGCGAGGAGTTGCTCGATCTCCCGGCCTGGGAGCGGGCTCGCCATGGCCTGTTCCTCGCTCAGCAAAATCCTTCAGAAGTGCCTGGCGTGCCGATCGTCGCCATGCTGGCCGCCGCGACCGACCAGGGAGAAGCCGCAGAGTCCGAGATCCGGGCGGCGACCGAACGCGAGGCGGCGAAGATCGGCCTCGACCTGCGCCTGCTCGACCGAGGCGTCAACGTCGACATGTCCGGTGGGGAGAAGAAGCGCAGCGAGACCCTCCAGCTCGCGGTGCTGGATCGCCGGTTCGCCATCCTCGACGAGATCGACTCGGGCCTCGATGTCGACGGGCTACGACTCGTCGCCCGCCGGGTCGCCGAGCTGGTGGCTGGTGGGCTCGGGGTCCTGGTGATCACCCATTTCACCCGCCTGCTCGACGAGTTGCCGGCCGACCGGGTGTACGTGCTCGTCGGCGGTCGGATCGTTGCCACCGGTGGCCCCGAGGTGGCGGCGGGACTCGAAACCACCGGCTACAGCGGGTGGGTGACCGAACCGACCGCGGTGGCAACCCACTCGGTGACCGACCCCTACGCCGACCCGTTCGCCTAGGTTCTGTGGGCGCAGCCCCCGAGGCTGGCTAGCGTTGCGGCATGGCTCGGCCCGTTCCCCTCGACGACGCCGCGGTTGGCGCGGCGCTGGCTGGGCTCGACTCGTGGGCGCTGGTCGGCGGCCGGTTGCGGCGCGAACTGCGCTTCGCCGGCTTCCCCGACGCCATGGCGTTCATGGCGCGGGTGGCCTTCGACGCCGAGCGGCTCGACCATCACCCCGATTGGTCGAACGTCTACAACCGGGTGATCGTCGAGCTGTCGACCCACGACGTCGGCGCGGTGACCGAGCTCGACATCGAGCTCGCCCGCGCTGTCGACCGTGCGGCGTGCCAGATCACGGCTTCTGGCCGATAGCGATCACTGGCAGGCCAGCGCGCTGATCAGCGTTGGTCGAGGGCTTGGACAAGCGTGTTCCAGGCGAGCGTGGCGCACTTGATCCGCACCGGGAACTTCACCACGCCCCGTAGCGCTTCGAGGTCGCCGAGCGCCGGCTCGCCGTCGTCGTGCGCCGGCTCGTCAGCGCCATCGCCGCCGAGGCCGTGCTCGTGGATCGACATCATGGCCTTGAACGCCCGGGTGACGGACCGAGTGTGCTCGACCGACTGCCCCTTGACCGCCGCGGACATCATCGACGCCGAAGACTGGCTGATCGAGCACCCCTGACCGCCTATCTTGACGTCGGTGATCAGGCCGTTGTCGTCGACATCGAGGTAGACGACGATCTCGTCGCCGCAGAGAGGATTGAACCCCTCCGCCACCAGCGCGGGGGGTGTGGGGAGCTCGCCGCGGTTGCGCGGGGTCCGGTAGTGATCGAGGATGATCTCGCGGTACAGGTCTTCGAGTCCCGACATGGTTCGTGGCTCCAGCAGCTCAGAAGGCGAAGAAGTCCGCGGCGTGCACGAGCGCCTCGGCCAAGGCGTCGACGTCGTCGGTGTCGTTGTATACGTACAGCGACGCCCGGGCGGTGGCGGCGACACCGAGCGTGCGCATGAGCGGCTTGGCGCAATGGTGACCGGGCCGGATGCACACCTGGTGCTCGTCGAGGACCTGGGCCACGTCGTGGGCGTGCACGCCGTGGAGGTCGAGGGAGAGCACGCCGCCGCGTTGGCTCGGCTCGACCGGGCCGTGAATGGTGAGCCGGTCGCCCAGGCGCTCGGTGAGGGTGCGCAACGCGTAGGCGGTCATCTCGACCTCATGCTGGCGGACCCGATCCATCCCGAGGCCACCGAGGTAGTCGATGGCGGCGTGCAGGCCGACGGCCTCGGCGATCGGCGGCGTGCCGGCTTCGAACTTGCCCGGGCCCTCGGCCGGGGTGAAGCCGTCCTTGCGGACGTCGCGGATCATCCCGCCGCCACCCAGGAACGGTGGCATGGCGTCGAGGAGTTGCTCGCGGCCCCACAGCACGCCGATGCCGCTCGGACCGCACATCTTGTGGGCCGAAAAGGCCGCGAAGTCGGCGCCGAGGTCGACCACGCACGTGGGGTTGTGCGGTACGAACTGGCAGGCATCGACCATCACCAAGGCACCGGCGGCATGGGCGGCGTCGGCGAGACGCCGAACGGGCGGCAGCGTGCCGAGCACGTTGGACATTGCGGTCACGCACAGCAGCCGGGCGCCGTCGAGGAGGATCTCGAGATTCCCGAGGTCGAGTTGACCGTCGGCGGTCACTGGGATCCACCGCAACTCGATGCCGCGCTCGTCGGCCAGCTGGAGCCACGGCACGATGTTGGCGTGGTGCTCCATCTCGGTGAGCACGACGGGGTCGCCGGCGCGCAGGTTGCTGCGGCCCCAGGCCACGGCCACCAGGTTGATCGCCTCGGTGGCGTTCTTGGTGAACACGACCTCGTCGGCCGACGGGGCACCGATGAACCGGGCCGTGGCCGCGCGAGCGGCCTCCACGGCGGCCGTCGCCTCCTCGGCCCAGCGGTAGACGCCGCGGTGCACGTTGGCGTAGCTGGTTTCATAGAAGCTCGACATGGCGTCGATCACCGACCGCGGTTTCTGCGACGATGCCGCCGAATCGAGGAACACCACGCGCTGCCCGTCGACCTGGCGAGCCAGGATCGGGAAGTCCGCTCGCACGGCCTGGGCGTCGAGCGCGCTCACGCGTCTACCTCCACGGGGGCTGCGCCCCCGGACCCCATCGCCGTCCGGCTCGCTGGCGCTCGCCGCCCGGCCCGGCACTTCGCTGCGCTCAT